>DWVA01000314.1 GCA_019120475.1 Candidatus Blautia intestinipullorum
CCATACTTCATCATAAAATCAAAAGCAAGATCACTGATCTGATCTGAAATCTTCTTTATATCTTCTTCTCCCAAGGAAACCAGAAGCATTACATCGACGTCCGAAAGCTCGGAATAATCTCCCCTTGCATAGGAACCGTACACAATAACGCTGTCAAGCGAATTACCCAATATTTTTCTTACACTCTTTGCAAAATCCTGCATTATATCTGAGATATGAACTGGCATACAACCTCACCTCTTTCTTCACAATAATTAAAATATCTCTTTCGATCTATGTCACTTTCATTATATCTTACACCATAAAATTTGTATATCAAATCATAAAATTGAAAATAAGCTATAGGAAATCATATAGTAATATAACATGTCCGGGAGTGTCTTTGCACATGCCATAATGTCATGATACCATCTCGTTTCTTTTTTATTTAATAGTATATCACTATCCAGGCTTAATAACATAATCTAATGGCAATAATTTATTTGTGTTTTTGCATTTGGTACACCACTAATTCTGGAGCAAACAAGCAGAAGCAGCTGTACGTTTTCCGTACAGTCTGCTTCTGCTTTAGAATTTCCTGCTCTGTTTCATCTGTGCTGGTGCAGATACTTCTCTCTGGTAGCCATTCCTCCCCGGATATGGCGTTCCTGCTTATTGACATCCAGCACTACCCTTGCCTGACTGGCAAGGGCGGGATTAAACTGCATAAGACGCTCTGTCACGTCTTTATGTACCGTACTCTTGCTTATCCCGAACTTCTTTGCTGTCTGCCGAACCGTTGCCTTTGTCTCAATAATATAGGACGCGATCTCCACTGCCCGCTCTTCAATATACTCTTTCAAGGAAAAACCCCTGCAAACATCGTTTTTACAATGTATGCAGGGGAGAAAACAGTTATTCAATACTTAGCCTTTCCATTGACAGCGCCGGTCCTGAAAAAACAAACCATTTATTTCATTTCTTCAACGCCTCACTCAGACTGTCCGGTATCCCTCTCGGTCCCCTGACAGCGTAAATCCCGTATTTTTCCTTCAGTTTTTCAAATGTAAACTGCGACGGTTTATACCGCTTTTGCAGCTTTATCCTCATCACCTCAGTGATAGTCAGATTCTCATCGCTGTAATGATATGGAATATCTGTCTCCATTACTCTGCATTTATATAAAACCGCCGAAACAGGAGCGCCTGCATAGATAAATACAGTATCCCCTGATTTAATCCCTCTGCCCTGTTTCCATTCAATTTCCCTGACATCGTCAAAAGCATGAACAATATCATAGTAACCGGGATTAGCAGGTATGATCCATTCCTTCGGCGGCCTCATCTTCTGCTTTTTCTGTTTTGAAGCCGTCACTGCATAGCTTTCGTCGATCCACTGACATAGTTCTTCAAAAGGAACTGTACCATCCAGAAGAATGGAAATCCAGTTTCCCCGGGCAATGTGGTAGCCATGAAAATATCCCTGCTGACGAACAAGCACATCCACAAGCATGGGATCTCCCAGCTTCACATTCATAATGTCTACATATTCTGCTCCCTTTAATCCCAGCTTTTCCCTGGGAACGTCCATGATCAGCACAAACCACTTCCTGTTGTCCTCATGGCGGAGAACAGGATAATCCGGAAATGCAGAAAACGGATAGTCCGGTTTGATCTTATATTTTTCTTTTACGTACTTAAAAATTTTTTCTCTCATGTTTACTTTACTCAAGGGTTTTTCCTTCCCTGTTCCTTTTTGACGTTAAGTTAAGCTGCCGAATAATCCCCCCTGTTTCACTTATCAGGAGGAGAAAAGAGGCCGCCGCGCCAATACTCAGCGCAACAGCCTCCTCGGATTTTATTGAATTGGATCGTTGTATGTACTTTCTTATCTGGTAACGATATCCACCGGAACATTGAAGATCTTCGCAACCTTCAGGATCGTATCGATGTATCTTCCTGTTGCAGCCGCAAAGTGATGTGTCGGGCCGCACTCGCTCCAGCGGTTTACAAATTCTCTTGCGCCGCAGGTGAAGCGTGTTCTCATATTGGTATCGCCGAAGGAAAGAATCGGGCCTTCCTCATTTACACCCTCAGCCACGATGAACTTGAAGTGACCGTCGCCGTCCTGTGTAATAGCAAGATATGTAACCGGGCCTGTATATGGATAGAACTGTGTCAGATATCCGCCTCCTGTCTTGCCATGGAATACTTTTACGATCTTCATGGTCGGTTTTTTATCGGAGATGTCCGCATCGCCGGATCCGCTGTGGCCGATGATGGCAATATCGTCGTTAAAGTCAATGGAGTACATCTCAGCCAACTGGCCTGTTCCGGAAATTGTCTTCAGAATACTCATTGCCATGGCAACCTTGATATCTCCCTCTACTGCGCAGGCTGTTCCCTGTTTGATCAGCATGGAGAACGCAGGGATCAGCATACTGTCAAGAACGCCTGCTTTGCCCTGTGCAAATCCATCGTAATGGGAAGCGATCAGGCCGAGCTTCTCGTCCTTTACCCATTTCTCAAAAGCAACTACATATTTTGCCATTTCCCATACTTCTTCAATGCTTCCGCCGCCTTCTACATCAAAGGTATCCAGAATGTCCTGAGCTTTCGCCCGGATTGCCTCTTCATCTGTAATATCGTCAGCGATAGCCCACATCTTCTCCCAGTCAAACTGCTTGGTGTAAAGATGCATTCTTCTGTACAGGTTGGACTCGTCAATATAAAGGTCCATCATACCCGGATACGGTCTTCCGATCTGTGCCAGATTCGTATCGCGGAATCTTCTTCTTACCTGAGCCGCGCGGCACCAGTCTTCGATTTCCGCCTGAACAGCCGGATCGCCGCCTTCTACAACGCCGGTGATCACCGCATGTCTCTTTCCGTATCTTTCAAGATCGGCTACCATTTCTCCTACCGCTCCGCAGGCATAGCCTTCGCCCAGCCAGGTAGCGATATCTGTATGGTCATAATCCAGCGCTTTCAGTTTCTGAATATTTACAAGCACTACCGGAACATCCAGATCCTTCACAGCCGGAAGCATATTGTAGGATGTAGCGTAGGTCAGAAGCTGAAGGAATACCAGGTCAACGTCCGCCGCGCGGAAAAGATCTCCCGCCGCCTGTGACTGCTCCTTTGTAGTTACCATACCGCCGTCAATGATCTCCACTGTATCAGGAATAGTCTTTTTAAAAGCGTCATACTGAGCTTCAAATTCCGGTACCAGGGACGGGAACTGAGGCAGATACGCGCCTAAAGCAATGGAAAACACACCTACTTTTGCTTTTGTATCAACTAACATAACAAGCCCTCCACTAATATTAAAATTGTATATTAAGGCAACGGTATATCTGACGTCGGCACAGCCTCATGCAGAAAATCAACAATACCTCTGTGTTTCAAAACAGAAAAAGCCGACAAAGCGCACATAAATATACACCTCTGCCTCAGAGATATTATACAATGGAGCGGCCCGGATACGCAATACATAAAATGGATTTCTTTCTTCTCAAACGTCCGTTTTATCCCAGCAGTTTGTCATAAGCCAGTCTTTTGCTGCCTTCATATCGGACGATCCCGCATTTTATAAACCCGTTCTTTTCCAGAACATGCTGCATCCGTTTATTTTCAAGACCGGTATCCATACGAACTGTAAGGATACCGTTTTCACGGCAGAGTTTTTCTATTTCATGAAAGACTGTCTCCGTCAGCCCTTTCCCACGGAATTCTTCCTCAAACGCCATGCGGTGAACTGCCGCGTATGTTCCGTCTGTTCTCCAGCTTCCTTCTATTTCTTCATAAGCAGGCTCGCCTTCAAAATCCACACATACATATCCTGCTGTCTTTTCCCCTTCCCGAAGAACAAACCCCCGCTTTTTCTCTATATCTTCCCGAATCGTATCTATAGATGGATAATCATCAGGCCACTGTACGCATCAGCACGTTCTCTTCACTGATCTTCAGAACAGTCCTCCGATCAGATATACCACAAAAGCGGCAATCCAGGCGATCACACACTGGCCTATCACTACACCGGCAGCCCATTTTCCTCCCAGCTCTCTCTTAATAGAAGCGATCGCCGCCACACAGGGCGTATAGAGAAGACAGAAGACAAGAAGGCTCACTGCAGAGAGAGGCGCTATAGACGCCATCAGCGCTTCTGTATTTCCGAACAGTACGGACAATGTAGAAACTACGCTTTCTTTTGCCATAAAACCGGTGATCAGCGCTGTGGAGATCCGCCAGTCCCCGAATCCCATAGGAGCGAACACCGGAGCCGCCACACTTGCCACCATAGCAAGAATACTGTCCTTTGAGTCGCTGACTACATTCAAATGGATATCAAAAGTCTGTAAGAACCAGATCACGATAGTGGCCAGGAAAATAATGGTAAAAGCTCTCTGCAGGAAATCTTTCGCCTTATCCCACAGAAGATGAGCCACATTCTTCGCACCGGGCAGCCGGTAATTGGGAAGCTCCATAACAAAGGGCACAGCCTCTCCGCTGAACATAGTCTTCCGAAGGAGCAGAGCCATCAGGATTCCCATGATGATTCCGCCGAAATACAGAGCGATCATGACTATGGCCCCATAATCCGGAAAGAACGCCGCCGTGAAGAACGCGTAGATCGGAAGCTTAGCCGAACAGCTCATAAACGGCGTAAGCAGGATCGTCATCCGTCTGTCACGCTCCGAGGGGAGCGTTCTGCTTGCCATGACTCCCGGTACCGTACAGCCGAATCCGATCAGCATAGGAACGATGCTTCTTCCTGAAAGACCGATCTTTCTGAGAAGTTTATCCATAACAAACGCCACTCTTGCCATATAGCCGCTGTCTTCCAGAAGCGACAGAAAGAAGAATAATGTGACGATGATCGGAAGAAAACTCAGTACGCTTCCAACGCCGTTGAAAATGCCGTCGATCACCAGAGAATGCAGCACGCTGTTTACATGAGCCGCCGTCATCCAGGCGTCCGCCATGTTTCCAAGCGCCGTGATCCCCATATCGAGAAGATCGGAAAGAAACGCTCCGATCACTCCGAAAGTCAGGAAGAATACAAGCGCCATAATACCTACAAAACAGGGGATCGCGGTAAACTTCCCGGTAAGTATCCTGTCTATCTTCTCGCTCCTGATATGTTCCCTGCTTTCCCGCGGTTTCACTACAGTTTCCTCACAGACTCTTTCTATAAAGTCAAACCGCATGTGGGCAATGGCCGCGGAACGGTCAAGGCCGCGCTCGTTTTCCATCTGTTTTACAATATGTTCCAGGGTTTCTTTCTCGTTCTGATCCAGATTCAGCTTTTCCAGGATCAGGCTGTCCCCTTCCGCCAGCTTCGCCGCCGCAAATCTTACAGGGATCTGTGCGCTTTTTGCATGATCCTCGATCAGATGCATGATGGCGTGAAGACATCTATGTACTGCCCCGCCGTCCTCTTCGGCGTCGCAGAAATCAATTTCCTCCGGTTTTTCCTGGTATTTTGCCACATGAAGGGCATGAGCCACCAGCTCATCGATTCCTTCATTTTTCGCGGCGGAAATAGGCACTACCGGGATTCCCAGCATTTCTTCCATCCGGTTGATACGGATAGAACCGCCGTTTTCTCTCACTTCATCCATCATGTTCAGAGCAAGGACCATAGGGATATCCAGCTCCATAAGCTGCATGGTAAGATAAAGGTTTCTTTCAATATTCGTAGCGTCTACAATGTTGATAATGCCCTTCGGATGCTCGTCCAGAACAAAGTTTCGCGTCACGATCTCCTCGCTGGAATAAGGCGACATGGAATAAATTCCCGGAAGATCCGTCACCAGCGTATTTTTCTTTCCCCGTATGGAACCGTCCTTTCTGTCCACGGTAACTCCGGGAAAGTTTCCCACATGCTGGCTGGATCCGGTAAGCTGGTTAAACAGCGTTGTCTTTCCGCAGTTCTGATTTCCGGCCAGAGCAAAAGTCAGCATTTCTCCCTCCGGAAGCGGATGCTCTGATTCTTTAAAATGGTATTTTCCTCCCTCGCCCAGTCCGGGATGAGGGATTGTCGTTTTTCTTTCTTTCCGCCTTTTATCCTCCGCGGCAGTTTCCTTGTCTGCGTCCCGTATATTTTCTATCTCTATTTTTTCCGCATCGGCAAGTCTCAGAGTAAGTTCATAGCTGTGGATACGAAGCTCCATCGGATCTCCCATAGGAGCGTATTTCACCATGGTCACTTCTCCCTGGGGGATCAGTCCCATATCGAGAAAATGCTGTCTCAGCGCCCCCTCTCCGCCTACAGAACGTATCGTTGCCGTTTTTCCAATCGGAAGGTCTTTTAATGTCATTTTCTGTCCCCTCTTTTCCGTATTTCAAAAAACGATAATAGCGTTAGTGTACATCGACGCCTCTGGTCATTTATACAAAGTAAGCCTAATCTAATAAATACGATTTGTCAATATGGGAGAGAGAAAATTTTTATCCGGCATTTTCCAGAACTATGCCTCTTTTTCCATCGGTCTGTCCGGCAGTATGATCCTCACCCGGGTTCCCAGTTCCGTCCGGGAAAGAATTTCAAAATATCCTTTATGTTTGTCAATGATCCATTTTGCGATTGCCAGTCCCAGACCGGTTCCCTGGCGGCTCCGCACCTCGTCCGCCCGGTAAAACCGTTCAAACATGTGCTCCACATCCGCCTCTGCCATACCGATTCCTGTATCCTGCACCTGCAGGTAGGGAACACTGTCTTTTGTTTTTCCGAAACTTAAGATGATCTCATCCCCTTCATGAGTATATTTGGCGGCATTGTCCACCAGTATCCTGACTGCCTGCTTCAAAAGAGCGCTGTCCGCCTGTACCCCAGGTTTCTCTTCAGATTTTACAAAACGGTATATATGGTTCTCGTCTATCATCAGGGATTCTTCATAAATCTCCTCCATCAGTCCGTCAAGATATACTGTCTCCAGATTCAGCTTCGTCTTGCCGCTGTCGCCCCGGGCCAGAAAGAGAAGCTGTTCCACCAGATACTTCATATGCTCTGATTCATGCTGGATCGCCTCGATTGATTCCTTCAGAACCTTTTCATCCCTGCTGCCCCACCGGGCCAGCATATTGGCGTACCCCTGAATCACGGCAATGGGAGTTCTCAGCTCATGAGAAGCGTCGTTTACAAATCGTGCCTGCTGGCGGTAGGAATCACGCATCCTCACCAGAAGGTTATTCATCGCCGCTTCAATTCCCTGAAGATCAGAGTCCCCAAAAGAAAGCAGCTCGGACTCTTCCGGCTGCAGGCTGGAAATGGCCTCTTCGATCTGCTGGTATTTATCCTCGGAAAAAGTCATTTTGCTGAGTTCATCCGCTTTCAGGGCGATTTCATTGATCGGAGCCAGGATATGCCGTATGCGCTGCTCTTCTCTGGCATAAACGGTACACAGATTTAAAAGCTGAATGACCAGAACAGCCGCCAGCAGTATCCCGATCACCAGAAGCGTATGATAAACCTCAATGTCCATCAGCACTTTTCCGTTTCCATTCCGCACAACATACGTCATTTTTTTAATGGAGGGAAAATTCTCAATACTTCTCTGATACCCGGCTTTTATGCCGCCCAGCCGTGTGATCTCCTGATCGCAGAGCCACCCGACCGTCAGCACCACAAAAAGGAAGAAATCCCATCCCACATACATGGAAAGTTTTCTTCCGATCCAGCTCAGATGCAGTTTTCTTACGATAGAAGTCATCCTTTTTGTTTCTGTCGTTCCCCTGTTTTCACCCATAACTGAAATCCTACTCACTTTTAATCACATAACCCACGCCCCGGACGGTCCGTATCATTTTTACGGAATAGACCTCATCTATCTTGGAACGGAGAAAACGGACGTAAACATCCACCACATTCGTTTCTCCCATATAGTCGTATCCGCATACCTTTTCGAGAAGTGTCTCCCGGGAAAGCACGATATCCTGATTTTCCAGAAGTGTCCGCAGCATCTTGAACTCCCGGTTGGTAAGATGGATTTCCTGTCCCTCCCAGGTTACCTGATGGCGTTTTTCCGAAAGATTCAGTTTTTTCCAGGTAAAAGTGCCCGGTTCTTCTGTACGCCCCAAAGCCGGAGCCGCTGTACTGTGAAGCTTCAGCGCCACCCGTATCCGGGCCAGCAGCTCTTCTATGGCAAAAGGCTTTGTAATATAGTCAATGGCTCCCGCGTCCAGACCTGCCACTTTATCCATAACAGCATCCCTGGCGGTCAGAAGGATCACCGGAGCGGAGTTATGCTCCTGCTGGAGGCGCCTCAGCACCTCCAGCCCATTCAGGCCCGGAAGAAGGATATCAAGAAGGATCAGATCATAATCTTCCTCCTCCGCCATGCGAAGTCCTTCCCTTCCGTTTCCGCTTTTGCTTACCTGGTATCCTTCATGGAGCAGCTCCAGCTCCACAAATCTCGCCAGTTTTTCTTCGTCTTCAATGATCAGAATGTGCGCTCCCATAAACCTCTCCCTGTTTTATCTTTCTCCGGTTCCTTTTTCTCCGGGATTACAGCTTCTCATATTCGTCCTTTACCTTGTCTGCCAGATCGCTGGCTTTATCCATAGCCTTATTCACCCCGTCCAGATTGTCCTTTCCCTTAAAGGAATACCTGCATTCAAAAAACAGCGCTACGATCATTGCGGGGATCAAAAGCTTCCAGAAGAAAAGAAGCAGAAGTATCAGCGCCCATACAGGCATGTGGAAAATCTCTTCTTCCTTTCTGGTAATATAAAAGGAATTGTCTTTGCTCTTCTGAAAAAGAATCTTGAAAAAATGTCCCGCTTTCTTAAAAAAGCTTTCGTTTCCCGTCTCTTCCTGCTCCTGTACCTTATCCTTTACCGATACATACTGTGACTGTTCCTCGTAATTGGTGGTGTAGGTTTCCCTGGAAGGAGATTTTACCTTGCCCTTTTTTTCCAGATAGACCATAGCGTCCAGAAGATCCCAGTCTGAAGCTTCCAGGGCCTCCTTTGCTTCTTCGTAAGATACGTTTGCCCGTTCTCTTAATTTTTCAACCTTTTCTAACTGTTCCATATTTTCACCTTTTCCCTTCAAAGATTTATCAGAAATCTGTTTCTTTCTGTTTACAGGTCATACTTTAACAGAGATTTCTTAATTCCTCTTTGAAGGAAAATTAAAATCACATTAAAATTTTTATCCTTCCACATCATAGCACTGTATTATCGGACAGTACAGAAAAATTTCCCCGTTTTCCAGGGATAAGGCCCGACCCTGTGCCTCCCGCGGGGACCTCCGGAGGCTGATAAAGTTCATGGACAACTGTCCGCCGCTTATATATAATATAGTAAGACGGATTTCTTCATTTTTACATATCGTCAGTATACGGGTTTAAGCAAGGAGATTCTACTCATGGAAATTATTATCAGAAAGTTTAAAAAAGAAGATATAAAAGACGCCGTTCTCATCTGGAATCAGGTGGTTGAGGACGGCAGGGCATTCCCGCAGACAGAGTTTCTGGACGAGAAAACGGGAATGGATTTTTTTGAGGAGCAGTCCTTCACCGGAATCGCATACAGCTCCGGCTCCGGGGAAATCGTCGGTCTTTATATCCTGCACCCCAATAATATCGGGCGCTGCGGACATATCTGCAATGCAAGCTACGCGGTAAGGCGGGACGCCCGGGGACAGCATGTAGGAGAACAACTGGTCCGCCACTGTCTTTCCATGGCAAAAGATCTGAATTTTCGTATTCTGCAGTTCAATGCCGTTGTCCGCTCCAATACTGCAGCTCTTGCCCTTTATAAAAAACTGGGCTTTGTTCAGCTTGGGATCATACCGGGCGGTTTTCGCCTGAAAGACGGCTCCTATGAGGATATCGTTCCGCACTATCATCTTCTGTAAGCGAAAACCGCCGGATCAGACAGGGCTTTCCGGCTTTTTCCGGATCCTCCGGCTGACAGCCTCTGTCCGGGATTCTGGTTCAGGCCCGGAATGCTTCCGCGATTCCGCTGAGGCCGTACCGATCCGCCAGATCCTGGATCCCTGTCATGATCTCCTCTCTGCTGAAATCATGTTCTTCCAGAAAATCGTCTGATTTTCCGTTCAGCGCATAATAGAATAAAAGACCCGCTTCAAGATTTTTCCGTTCTTCATCGTCCTCGCCGGAAGTCAGGTCATACAGACGGTTTTCCGCCTCGTCGATTTTTCCCTCTTCCATAAGAGCCAGAAGACTTTCCAGCGTTTCTCTGGTCTCCCTGTCCTCAAGAACCTCGGGAGTCAGCTCCGGCGATTCCACCTGAAACAGCATTTTCATTACCGCCCGCACCATTTCACGGATCTGGCGCAGTATATAATCGTCCTGCAACATACGATTTCTCCTTTCTCTGCCTTCCGTTCCTTTCATCCTGCTCAGAAAGACAGCTGCAGCACCTTCTTCTGGCTGCCTGTACTTAGCTTATCACAAAGCCTTCCCTGCTTCCAGTGAATTTTTTGTGTAAATGTCCGCTCTGCCTTTCTGTACCGCCGCTGTTTTCACAGTCTTAAAATCATCTGAAAAGATATGGCAAACCGCCTTCTGCAATGATATAATCGAATCACTCAGTATTACCGTTATCTTCAGAAAGGAGCCTCACATATGGCATTTATTAGCATATTTGATGTAATCGGCCCCAATATGATCGGGCCTTCCAGTTCACATACGGCAGGCGCCTGTTCTATCGCTTATCTGGCGCAGAAAATGGCCCCCGGCCCTATTGTGTCCGCGGATTTCACTCTCTACGGATCTTTTGCGCGGACCTACCGCGGGCACGGAACGGACCGGGCTCTGCTGGGCGGCATCATGGGTTTTGCCACAGATGACAGGCGCATTCCTGATTCCTTCCGGATTGCCCGGGAAAAAGGCCTCTCCTATCACTTTTCCATTAACAAGGAAGAAGAGGAGATACACCCGAATACTGCGGACATCTGTATGAAAACCGCTGACGGAAAAACACTGACGGTACGCGGAGAATCCCTGGGCGGAGGAAAGGTACGGATCACCAGAATCAATCAGGTGGACGTAGATTTTTCCGGAGAATACAGCACTCTGATCGTTATTCACTCTGACAAGCCCGGAGTGGTAGCGCATATTACAAAATGTCTGAGCGACAGAAACGTAAACATTGCTTTTATGAAGCTCTTCCGCGAAGCCAAGGGACAGACGGCATACAGTATTGTGGAATCCGACGGAAAGCTTCCCGAAGATATTTCCGCGGATATCCGGGAAAATATGTACGTGCAGGATGTTATGCTGGTGCAGCCCTGATAGTTCCGGCAAATTTACAAAATTCAAGGAGGAATCGTTTATGGACTTTAAAAGCGGAGCCGAGCTTCTGGCTCTCTGCGGTGAATATCAGTGCCCTATATCTGAAATTATGAAAAGACGGGAGTGCAGTCTGGGAGAAACTGACCAAAGGACAGTCACTGCCAGAATGAGAAAGGCCTGGGAGATTATGAAGGAATCTGCTTCCTCTCCCATCACCTCTCCCCGGAAATCTATCGGCGGTCTCATCGGCGGAGAGGCCCGGCTTCTCAGAGAACATGATGCGGCGGGAAAATCCATTTGCGGAAGTGTTCTGTCCCGCGCCATTGCCTATGCCTGCGCTGTTTTGGAAGTCAACACATCCATGGGGCTGATCGTAGCCGCGCCTACCGCCGGTTCTTCCGGCGTTGTTCCCGGACTTCTTCTGGCTCTGAAGAAAGAATATCATATTTCCGACGATAAAATTATAGATTCCCTTTTCAACGCAGGCGCTGTGGGATATCTGGCTATGAGAAACGCAACTGTAGCCGGAGCTGTAGGCGGCTGTCAGGCCGAAGTGGGAATCGCTTCCGCCATGGCCGCTTCCGCTGCTGTGGAACTTATGGGAGGCTCTCCGGATCAATGTCTTGGCGCCGCCTCCACCGTACTTATGAATATGCTTGGACTTGTCTGCGACCCTATCGGGGGACTGGTGGAGTGTCCCTGCCAGAGCCGCAACGCCGCGGGAGTGGCAAACGCTCTTACCGCTGCGGAAATGGCCCTGAGCGGTATCCGTCAGATCATTCCTTTTGACGAAATGCTGGCCGCCATGTACTCTGTAGGCAAAAAACTTCCCTACGAGCTGAGAGAGACGGCTCTGGGCGGCTGCGCCGCAACGCCGTCGGGGTGCAGGTTTTCCTGTGAAAAAAGCATATGATCCGTTTTAAGCGTGAGGACATTATGGTTAAAAAAGCTTGGTTAGTCACATTGACCAAGATACTAACCAAGCTACTGACCATACATATGGAGTCTGTGAAGAGTCCTCTGTAATTAAAAAAGAAGTCTCCAGTCAAAAAATAAATGGGATTACCCTGTTATTAATATTCCGATAAACCGAAAATATCCCTCAGAGTATTGATGATATCTGCTTCCTGATCTTTTCTGGCTTTTTCCGGCAGTTCACAAAACTCCAATGGTATTTCCGATACAATTCTCAGAATATCATTTCTGTGCTTTTTTATATCTCTGGAATCTACATGTTCGCCCTGCTCCATTTTTTGATTCAAGTCAAGCCACGCCTTTACTTTAAAGGCAATTAACCCGGTTGGTTTTAATACCGTTATCCCATCTATAATATTCCTCTCCCTTAAGAGTAGTTCATAATACGAATCATCCAATAAGATAGCTGAAAGACTGGAAACAGAATCATCTATAATTTCTGTGCAAATTCTTTGGTCTGCGCCTCGATTACGAGTACCATATCCAGATCTTTTGTGGCTCTGAAATCCAGGTCATTATTATGAAAAGAAAGATCACAGGCTGCGCCACCAATCAAAACGTACTGGTCTGTAAATTCTGAAAAGTAATCATAAAATATATCCAATCCTTTTACCATACATACTCCTCCAGCATTTTCTCTAAGGCAGTTTCCACTCTGGGATCATCCACATCCTTCAACAACAAGTAAATAGACAGCGGATCAATGATATTTCCGTTATAAAAAGGAATGCAATATCCTATTTCCTGAACCACACATCCTGGTATTTCATCACGAGGAATCTGTCTTTCCTGATCAATTCCTTTTTCTCTAATTTCATATTTTGTAATCGCGTATGTGGGATATGAATTATCCTCCAGCATTGACAATTCCGCCAATCCCGACATTCCACTCTTTATAGATATATTAGAAAGATTTCGTTCCAGATAATATTCTCTCACCAACGGAGTCCTCAAAAATGGCCTAATAGTGCCCCATATTTCTTTTTTACTGCCTATTTTTATATATCTTCGGCTTCGTCCTCTTTTTGCTAAAACAGGAATTCCAAGGCTTTCTATCTCGTCAAAGACTCTTGTGACAGACATTTTAGATACCTTTATCTGTTCTGCAACCACAGTCACCGTAAGATCATCCCATTCTTCATAAAGAGCTATCAGCAGAAATTTCTGCGTAAGAAACGAAATTTTTAAACAAGGCTTTATCACCCTCGCTTCATTCTGTTTAAGCAGCAAACCTAGGAACGGAATATAAACCTGATGGTTCTCCCAGACAAAAGGAATCCCTTCTTCCAGCATTTTATCCCTGGAATAATAATTCATATTGTTTAAATAAAGCACACAATACACGCCTGCCAGATGTTCTATCTGCCTTTGCTGTCTGCGTAATGCTGCCATACCGAAATTTTCTTCTGGTTTGGCCAAAATACATATCTGATCCATAATTTTCATTCGGTAAAACTGATAATTCGTCCGCAGCACCAGCGGAAACTTTTTTATCTCTTTATATGGAATTATTTCCACCTTTTGATGCAAAGTTTTCTCAATAAAATCTTTCATATCATCACCTGAAATTTTAATATTTAAATTGTAACTTATTTTATGTTATAAGTCAAATTCTATGTACTAAGTAGTGTTTTCAAAAGAAAAGTTCACAGTTTTTTCACAAAAAATTAGCACTCGCCTCTTGACAGTGCTAACAACGAGTGTTATAGTACACTTAGAACAAAGGAAGGGGAACAAAAAGAAGCAAAACAAATCCGTTGAGCTTCATCATAAACCTCCCGGTTCTGAGAATAATAACAAATAATCTTAGATTTTTTATAAAGGAGAGATGACTTATGTTGATGCCTA
>DWVA01000315.1 GCA_019120475.1 Candidatus Blautia intestinipullorum
GTGTATTTCATCTACAAAAAGAATATCTCCCTCCTGAAGATTATTCAGAATGGCCGCCATTTCCCCGGGTTTCTCAATGGCCGGACCGGAAGTTACCTTCATATGTACCCCCATCTCATTGGCGATGATCCCGGACAGAGTTGTTTTTCCCAATCCGGGAGGGCCGTAAAAGAGAACGTGATCCAGCGGGTCATGCCGCTGCTTTGCCGCTTCTATGTAGATTTTTAATGTATTTTTTGTCTTTTCCTGACCGATGTATTCATCCAGGGTCTGTGGTCTGAGACTCCCCTCTAAGGGAAAATCCTCTTCTGTGACATCGGTAGTGATCACTCTTTTTTCCATAAATTACTCCTACAGATTTTTGAGAGCTGCCTTCAGGATTCCCTCAACATCGTCCGGAGATACGTCTGTCACCTTCCGGACCGCCCGGAGAGCCTCCGTACTGCTGTATCCAAGGGCAACCAGCGCCTCCACCGCTTCTTTGCTTCCGTCAAAGGAAGAAACTTCCGCGTCCGTATCTGCTTCCCCATGAGCAAGCTTCGCCTCAAAAGCATCCTCAAGCTTAAGCTTGTCTTTCAGCTCCAGTATCAGTTTCTGCGCCGTCTTTTTGCCGATTCCCGGAGCCCGGGATATTGTTTTTACATCATCTGACAGCACCGCAAAACGAAGCTCGTCTGCAGAAAGCGCAGCAAGAATGCCAAGAGCGGCTTTCGGGCCGATTCCATTTACCCCGAGAAGCAGACGGAATATCTGCAGATCGTCCTTTGTCAGAAAACCGTAAAGCTGCATGGCGTCTTCCCGGATATGAAAATAGGTATGTATTTTTACTTCATCTCGTTCCCGGAGAGCTTTTTCCATAGACGCGCCGGTCATAAATATTTCATATCCGATTCCTCCATTTTCGAGAATCAGAGAAGTTTCAGAGGAATCCACGATTTTTCCCCGTATAAATGAGATCATAATTATTGAAAGCTCCTGTTATTTCTATCTGAATTCAGCTAAATCGAATTTTCAGCATCACAATCATAACATACACCGGATAAAAACGCAAATGCCTGAGGAAATACTCTTCTTTTCCGTTTTGTCCTATCATGAAAAAAGCCCCGGACGGATGAGATATCCGCGCAGAGCTTTTTCTTTACACTAACGCTGTTCTTATAAAATTACATTCCGCGGGCATACTTCCCTGCAGGCGCCGCAGTTCGTACACTTCTCATAATCAATATGAGCGCAGAAATTTTCTACGGTGATCGCGCCGTTCGGACATGTCTTTTCGCATTTTTTACAGCCGATGCAGCCTGTCTCACAGGAAGAAGTTACAGCTTTCCCCTTATCCTGTGAATTGCATCCAACCATTACAGACTGCGTATAAGGAATCAGCTCGATCAAATGACGGGGACATTTTTCCACACATTTTCCGCAGGCTCTGCAGGCGTCTTTGTCTACCACGGCAACGCCGCTGATGATATGTATCGCGTCAAAGGAACATGCCTTGACGCAGCTTCCGAACCCCAGACAGCCGTATGCGCAGGCTTTTGCGCCGCCGCCGGGTACAAAAGGCATCATTTCGCAGTCCTCGGTGCCTGTATAAATATAATTTTCCTTTGTTTTATCACATGTTCCGGTACATTTTACAAAAGCCGTCCTGCGGACTGTTTCCACAGCCTCCTGGCCCATAATGCCGGCGATGATCTTTCCTACTTCGTTTCCGCCTACCGGACATTTGTTTACCGGAGCTTCTCCTTTGACGATAGCCGCGGCCAGTCCGTCGCAGCCCGGATATCCGCATCCGCCGCAGTTATTTCCCGGCAGCGCTTCCCGGACGGCAATCTCCCGTTCGTCTGTTTCCACTGCGAATTTTTTTCCGGCGACTCCGAGAAAAATACCGATAAAGAGACCTACGGCCGCAACAACAACAGTTGCTACAATAATTGCTTCAATATTCATAATCCCGCCTCCTTATATCAGTCCTGAGAATCCGCAGAAAGCGATCGCCATAAGTCCTGCTGTCAGAAGGACTGTGGGAAAACCTTTAAACGCCTCCGGGATATCGTTATATTCAATTTTCTCACGGATCCCCGCCATAACGATGATGGAAAGAGTAAAGCCTGCGGCAATGGCAAATCCGTTTACGGTTCCTTCCAGAATGTTGTAATCGTTCTGCACATTAATGAGAGCGACGCCAAGAACGGCGCAGTTGGTCGTGATCAAAGGCAGATATACACCCAGCGCCTGGTAAAGAGAGGGAATCGCTTTTTTCAGGAACATCTCCACAAACTGAACAAGAGCCGCAATGATCAGAATGAATACGATCGTCTGAAGATACTCCATATTTGTAGGCACAAGGATAAAACGATAGATCACACTTGTTACAAAAGAAGAAAGAGTGATTACAAATATGATCGCGCCGCCCATTCCGGCCGCAGTCTCTATTTTTTTTGAGACTCCCAGGAAAGGACAAAGACCAAGGAACTGGCTGAGCACTACATTATTGACAATAGCCGAGCTGACGATGATCAGAAGTAATTCTTTCATTTCTGTTTACCTCCCCTGCACATAGTATTTCCGCAGGACGCGCAGGCGCCGCCGCATTTCTCGGGATTACTGGGATCGATTCCTCTTTTGGCAGCTCCGATCTTGAATTTATTCTGCAGAGCGGAAAGCGCTGCCAGTACGAAGAAGGCGCCGGGGGCCAGTACAAAGATCGTAATGGGCTCGTAACCGATCTTGCCGGCTGCGGCATCCGCCAGCGGCAGGACCTGATGGCCAAAAAGCTGTCCCGCTCCGATAAGCTCCCGGACTGCTCCGATACAGGTAATGCTGAGAGTAAAGCCAAGTCCCATTCCAATACCGTCAAAAAGCGAAGGAATCGGAGGATTTTTGGAAGCATAAGCTTCCGCCCGTCCGAGAATGATACAGTTTACAACGATCAGAGGAATGTAAAGTCCCAGAGACGCATAAAGGCTTGGGAGGAAGCCCTCCAGAAGCATCTGTACAATGGTAACGAAGGAAGCTACCACAACGATAAAGGCCGGCATACGGACGCCGTCCGGGATAAATTTCCGAAGAAGAGAGATCATCAGATTGGACGCGGCAAGGACGGCCGTTGTCGTAAGTCCCATTCCGATTCCGTTTGTGGCTGAGGTCGTGATTGCCAGAGTAGGACACATTCCAAGCATCAGCACAAAAGTTGGATTTTCTTTGATAATGCCGTTTACTAGGCGTTCTGCAGGTGTATTTGCTTTCATTGTGCTCCTCCTTCCACATACCGGAACGCACAGAGTCCGGCGTTGATTCCATTTGTCATAGCGTTTGTCGTGATGGTGGCGCCGCTGATCGCGTCAATTTCGTCATCTGCGGCAGCACCGTTTTTCGTGTATGTAAACTTTTCCACTTTTTTGTCTTTAAACTGGTCTTTGAATTCGTCTGTATCCGCCTTCATTCCCAGTCCGGCGGTTTCCTCTATGGAGAGAATGGAAATGCCGTTCAGTGTTCCGTCATTCTGTACGCCCATGGCGAACTGAATATCTCCCCCGTATCCTTCCGAACTCGTAATCGTGAAAGCATATCCCAAAGTCTCGCCGGAAGCGTCCTTAGCGGTCATGATCTCGTCAACGGTCTGTGCGTCATAGCCGTTTTCATCAAGATATGTTACAAGATCCACCGCCTGTTTTGTTTCATCAGGGAGGAATTCTTCAAAACTGTCGGCATCCTCAAAAACTGCCTGATAAGCTTCCTGCTTGGCCTTCTCCTGCTGCTGCGCAATAGGGCCTGCGGTAATGTCCTGCACAATGCCGAGAGCTAATCCGGCCACCAGTGTAATAACTGTAATAGAAAGGGTGTCTTTTACAATAGAATTCATGCTTTTTTCCCTCCTTTTCCAAATGCCGTCGGTTTCGTCGCGCGTTCGATCAGCGGAACCAGAAGGTTGCAGAAGATGATCGCGTAGGAAACTCCCTCTGCCGATCCTCCTAAGAGACGGAAAACAGCAGTTATGACGCCCAGACAGCAGCCGTACACGATCTGTCCTTTCGGAGTGATCGGAGATGTTACATAGTCCGTAGCCATAAACCAGGCTCCAAGCATCAGTCCGCCGCCGAACAGATGGCTCAAAAGATAATTTCCATCAAAGCCCATTCCAGTGGCGAACATATAGCAGATCACAAAAACGGTGAAACTGCCGATATAAGTCAGAGGAATCTTAAGATCGATCACTTTAAACACCAGAAGGATCACAGCGCCGATCAGGATAGCCAGTGCGGAGGTTTCTCCAATGGTTCCCTGGATGTTTCCGAGAAACAGATTTTTTACCGGCACAGAACTGCCTTCTATAAATCCCTGGGCTTTCAGAGCAGCCAGAGGAGTGGCTCCGGTAACGGTATCCACTACGCCGCGGAAGCTGTCCGATACAGAAAAGTTTGTCATCTGCGACGCAAAAGAGATCATCAGAAAGCATCTGGCGCCCAGAGCCGGATTCATGAAGTTCTGTCCCAGCCCGCCGAATAACTGTTTTACAACGATGATCGCGAAAGCGCTTCCCAGAACAGGTATCCAAAGAGGAATCTGAGGCGGCATGTTCAGCGCCAGAAGAAGTCCTGTGACAACTGCGCTGAAATCTCCCACAGTATTCGGCTTATGCATAAAATGATCATAGAGCCATTCAAATATTACACTGGAAAGTACGGTTGCCGCTATCACCAGAAAAGCGTGAAGACCGAAATTCCAGATGCCGAAAAGCGTGGACGGCAAAAGGGCAATTACAACAAGCTGCATGATTCTTTCTGTTGTCATGCAGTCTCTGATATGTGGATTTGATGATACATTCAGCTTTCGTTCCATTTTTACTCTCCCCTCTATTTCTTTCTGCGGCTGGCCAGAACCATTTTCCGCATAGATTTTATACTCTGGGTCAGTGGTCTTTTAGCTGGACAGACATAACTGCAGCATCCACATTCACAGCATTCCATACCGTCCATTTTTTCAAAACCGGCCATATCTCCCCGTTCAGCCAGAGTGGCAAGACGGGCAGGAAGCACATGTCCCGGACAGACGCGCACACACCGGCCGCAGTTGATACAGGCCGTCATTTTTGCCTCTGACACCTGGTCGCGTTCCAGACAAAGGAAGGCGGAGGTGGTCTTTACGCAGGGAACGTTCAGATCATACATGGCAAATCCCATCATAGGACCTCCGGAAACAACCTTTGCCGTATCGTCCTTTAATCCTCCTGCAGCTTCTACAAGCTCCTGCATACAGGTTCCCGTAAGCACAGAAAAATTTTTCGGGTTTGCCACAGCGTTTCCGGTTACCGTGACGATCCGGCTCATAACCGGGCGTCCCGCCACCACAGCCTGATAAATATCGGTAACTGTCTCGACATTATCCACAATACAGCCCACATCGGCAGGAAGCATAGAAGAATTGATCTCCCGCCCTGTCACTGCGTAGATCAGTGTACGTTCACCGCCCTGGGGATACTTTGTCATCAGTTCCTTTACTTCCATTCTGGGGCGGTCTTTCACAAGGGCGCGCATTTTCTCGATGCAATCCGGTTTATTATCTTCAATACAGATGTACCCCTTCGCCTTATCGAAAAGACGGAGGATCACTTCCAAACCGGAAATCACCTTTTCAGGTTCTTCCAGCATCCTCCTGTAATCGCTGGTAAGATACGGCTCACACTCCGCTCCGTTTACCAGAATATACTCGATCTTTTCCGGATCTTTCGGGGCAAGCTTCACATGAGCCGGAAAACCGGCTCCGCCCATTCCTACGACTCCGCCCTCCTGAATACGGGACAGTATTTCCTCTCTTGACAGGGAGGACAATTCGGCGCTGTCAAATTCTTTTTCCGTATACTGCTGGTCGTTTTCTATGATGATAGAATCTGACATGGTTCCAGTGGCGGTCAGACGCTTTTCAATCCCTTTTACTGTACCGGAAACAGAAGCGTGAAGAGGTACGGAGACAAATCCTCCTGCTTCCGCGATTTTCTGTCCGGCAAGAACGTGATCTCCTTTTTTCACGCAGGGAACCGAAGGGGCCCCGATATGCTGCGACAGCGGATACACCATCTCGCCTTTGGGGAGATATTTCTCGATTGGACTGTTTTTAGACAGATCCTTGCCGTCATAAGGATGGATTCCACCCTTAAAGGTAAGCTTTCCCATATGTATTTCCTCCTTTATCATAAGCCTTAGGAACGCTTATGTTTTTTATCTTTTTTTATGGCGCAGGCGATATCCGCGGTTCAAATGGGGATATGCTCTGAAAAAACGCCTGGTATTATGTCCTATCCTGTCGGTAAGATTCTTTCTGTAGGATTTCAGTTCGGTGGAAATGTCCTCCAGAATAGCCTGCCGTCTTTCGTTCATGGAACGGATAAATTCCAGATCTTCCATCCGGTCTTTCATATTATCAAAAGAAAACCCTCTGGGCAGATCCAGGGAATTCAGCCTGTCGTTAAATTTCAGCATAAGCTCCACCTGCTTCTTTTCCATCTGCTGTTCCCACTGTGGAATCCGGTCTTTCAGGTGGAAAGCGGCTGACGCGGAATAGCAGAAATCGCAGAGATAGGCCACTGAAATAATACAGATACAGATCTCGCCCACATAGACAGGATATAAATCTACCAGCCTTTCCACCACGGGATGAAGGACGCGGAACAGGATCACTGTAAAAATCCCCCATCCGATAGAAGCTCCAAGACAGATCCTTCCCTGAAAGTTAAACTTTTTATCACTGTAATCCCACCACGAAGTATGAAAAAGCATTTCCATGAGAACCGCCGTGAAATATTCCAGAGCCGTAGCCACGACAATTCCTCCGAGAAACAGTAGAATCAGGTACTGTTCCAGAGGCTTAAGGATCAGGTAAACGGCTACTGCTCCAAATCCGTAGATTGTACACAGCGGTCCGTTGATAAAGCCGCGGTTGACATATTCGCCTTCTTTCAGTGAAACATACATGGTTTCCCATGCCCAGCCAAGAAAACTAT
>DWVA01000316.1 GCA_019120475.1 Candidatus Blautia intestinipullorum
GCAGGCATACCTGTTCCTGATGTAAAGAATTTGCCTTCCAACCCAAGTTCCTGGATCGCACGTGCAACGCCAGGTGCGTCAAAGGAAGAAGTTCCCATAATGCCTTTCAGCTCCGGATATGTCTTGATCAGCTCTTTTGCAACGTTATAGGCAGTGTCTCCGTTATCATCTGATTCTACCCTCGGATTTTCCTCAAGGAGCTGCATATTCGGATAATGCTCTTTCTGATATTCTACCGCCGCGTCTGCCCACTCATTATGAGATCCGTTTGTCAGAGAGGCAACCATAGTTGTATACACGCCCTCTTCTCCCATAGCTTCTGCAAGATTCTGCATGATGAACGCGCCATATCCTTCATTTGAAAATGCTTCAATATCATAATCTACATTTGTAAGATCCGCTCCTTCATGAGTAATTACTACGATTCCGGCATCCTTTGCTTTCTTTAAAGTAGAATCCATAGACTCCATATCTACGGGAACTACACAAATAGCGTCTACACCCTGGGCGATCAGGTCCTCTACAAGCTGAGCCTGCTTTGTAGCATCAATAGTACCTGTATCTATCTGGTAGCAGTTTACTCCTGTTTCATCTGCAAATTCCTTAACCCCGGTATCCATACGGACAAACCATGGATTTGTGGAATCTTTGGGAACTACGGCAATTTCCCATCCTTCTTCCGCCGCTTTAGCTACAGATTCATCCGCTGCCGGATCCGGCGCTGCATCTGCTGCAAACGCTGTAGTGCATGTTCCGATCATCCCCGCCGTCATTGCAACACATAAAGTAATAGCCAGTGATTTTTTCATTGTAAATACCCCTTTCTTTTTAAAATGTATGAAACGTTTCAATTCATACACAAAACACACCTTATGATCCGAAACTTTTTGCTGTCCTCCTTTCTTTTGTCCGGATATTTTTCATCCGGCCTTTTCATGAGAGAGTAATTTCCATGAAAACAGCTGCCGAAAAATGTTTTTCTTGAAACGTTTCAATAATTCGCTAAAATAAGAGCGTGCCGTGTTTCCACTGCACCGCCTTATTTTATTAGCAAGATTCTCTGATCACAATTTTCTGAGGAAGCAGAATATCTATTGTTTCATTTGTCCGGTTATAATGCTCAACCGCCTCCCACAGTTTTTCCCCAAAAAGCTTCTGATCCTGTGAAACAGTTGTCAGCTTTGGGTATACATACGCCGATAACTCCAGATTATCATAACCCACCACTCCGAAATCGTCAGGAATATGATAACCTTTTTCATTAATAGCCCGCATCAGTCCGATCGCCAGATAGTCTGAAGTTGCGATCCATGCCTGCGGAAGTTCCTCCTTCCGGTGTTCTTCCAAAATTTCTTTCATGTACAGATAACCGTTTTTCAGCTTATCCAGCGAAAGAGATTCTCTTTCGTATACACAGGTTTCCGGATTTTTGTATCCATGAAACTCCATGGCTTCCATAAAGCTGTCCCTTCTCCTCCTTACATTCTCCAGTCTTGTAAGCTCTGTCAGAAGTCCTATGGACGGATATCCTTTTTCCTTCAAATACCGGATAATTTCATAAATCACATCGCAGTTGTCAAATCTGATACTGGATGTGTTGCGAATCAGATTCTGACGATCCGCCAGAATCACATGTACATCCCTGTTTATCAGCCGTAAAATTTCCGCTTCGTCATTATATCCGTTAAAAACAATCACAACTGTTCCGGGCTTGCTGTTTTCCAATAATCTAAGGTGCTTCTTCTCCATCTCAGGAGAATATTCATACCCGGAGATATGGATTGTATAATCCGCTTTATAAGCATACCCCATAAAGGAGCTGATAATATTTGTATAAAAACCATTATTCAGGTTCGGTGTGAGAATATGAATCGTTTTGCTGTTCTTCCTTCTCAACGAACTCGCAAGCATATCAGGAATGTAATCCAGACTTTCGATCGCAGTCTGAATCCGTTTTGCCCGATCTTTTGAAACTGTCGCTGTTCCGTTCAAATAATTAGAAACTGTTCCAACAGAAACATCTGCCTGCTTCGCCACCTGCCTGATGGTTACCTTGCGTTTTCCATTCATTTGGGTATTACCTCCACAAACAGGCGTTTTTTGAACCGTTTCATTGTTGAAAGTATACTATATTTTTTCAATGTTGTCAATATTTTATAGTTATATTTTCTATATTTAAGTGCATTTGTATCAAATATATAATTATTATCACAATATTTCGTACTATTATCCTCCATTTTATATTTCTTTTTCGTTTTTGCTTTCATTATTCATACTTAAATAATGAAAGAAGGTTCACCAAAGCCGGTGAACCTTCCAAAAACTTCCTGTATCTTTTCTGTATTATTTTACAAGTGCAACGGTATCGCGGCAGATTGCAAGTTCCTCGTTTGTCGGGATAACTGCTACCTTTACCTTAGAATCCGGTGTGGAGATCACTACATCCTCACCACGTTTCTTATTTGCTTCCAGGTCGATTGTTACGCCAAGATATTTGAAGTAAGAACAGATATCTTCACGTACCAGATTATCGTTTTCGCCGATTCCTGCGGTAAAGATGATCGCGTCTACTCCGTTCATGGCTGCCACATAACCGCCTACATATTTTGCAATGCCGTAAGCAAGAGCTTCTCTTGCGTTTTTCGCATCTTCATTGCCTTCTGCAGCAGCATCCTCAAGGTCACGCATATCGCTGGAAATTCCGGACAGTCCAAGAAGACCTGATTTCTTGTTCAGTACATTCATAACGCCTGCGATATCCAGATTTTCTTTCTTCGCAATGAATTCAACGATCGCCGGGTCAATGCTTCCGGAACGTGTTCCCATGATCACGCCTTCCAGAGGAGTAAGTCCCATGGTCGTATCAATACATTTGCCGTTCTGTACTGCGCTGATGGAAGAACCGTTGCCAAGATGGCATACGATCACTTTTGAGTTGTCCGGATCAAGGCCCAGGAATTTAACAGCATGTTTGGATACATAGCTGTGGGAGGTACCGTGGAAACCATATCTTCTGATCTTATATTTCTTATAGTACTCCAGAGGCAGACCATACAGATAAGCCTTCGGCGGCATTGTCTGATGGAATGCTGTGTCAAATACGCCTACCTGAGGTACATGAGGCATCAGTTCCGCACATACGCGGATACCGATCAGGTTTGCCGGATTATGAAGAGGCGCCAGATCGTTGCATTCTTCCACAGCTTTGATCATCTCGTCGGTGATCACTGCAGAAGCGGCAAATTTCTCGCCGCCGTGTACTACACGGTGTCCGATAGCGTTTACCTCTTCCAGACTCTTGATCGCACCGGTCTTCTCATTTGTCAGTGCGTGAAGCACCATCTGGATCGCTTCTTTATGAGTAGGCATAGCCGCCTCTGTAATTTCCTTTTCACCGCCCGCTTTCTGGTATACCAGTCTTCCGTCGATACCGATTCTTTCGCAAAGCCCCTTTGCAAGAACTGCCTCTGAATCAGAGTCGATGAGCTGATATTTCAAAGAGGAACTTCCGCAGTTAATTACCAATACATTCATGTTTTTACTCTCCTATTCTTTTTATGTAATGTCAGGAGCGCTGAAAAACTTGTCCTGACTGAAATAATCTTTTTGTACGGTCCTGATTATTTCTTATTTATCCTCTGCCTGACACTGAACAGCAGTGATAGCGACAACGCCTACGATATCGTCAGCAGAACAGCCTCTGGACAGGTCGTTTACAGGTTTCGCGATACCCTGGGTGATTGGTCCGTAAGCTTCAGCCTTTGCAAGACGCTGCGCAAGCTTGTATCCGATATTTCCTGCATCAAGATCCGGGAAGATCAAAACGTTGGCTTTTCCTGCCACATCGCTGCCAGGAGCCTTGGACGCACCTACGCTGGGTACGATTGCAGCGTCAAGCTGGAATTCACCGTCAAGCTTCAGTTCCGGATGTTCTTCTTTTGCGATTCTTGTAGCTTCCACCATCTTATCTACATCAGCATGCTTTGCGCTGCCTTTTGTAGAATGAGAAAGCATAGCGACGATCGGCTCCTCCTGTACAAGAAGCTGGAAAGACTCAGCGGAGGAAGCTGCGATCGCGGAAAGCTCTTCCGGAGTCGGATTCTGATTCAGACCGGAATCAGCGAAAACAAAGGCACCGTTTGCGCCGTATTCGCAGTCAGGAACTACGATCAGGAAGAATGCAGATACGAGTTTTGTACCCGGTTTTGTCTTCAGGATCTGCAGGCAGGGACGAAGTGTGTCCGCTGTAGAATGGCATGCACCGGATACCATTCCGTCTGCATCGCCCATTTTTACCATCATTACACCGTAGTACGGATACTGTGTATGAAGGATTTCTTTCGCTTTTTCAGGGGTCATTCCCTTCTTTGCTCTCAGCTCTACAAATTTGTCAATGTAAGCCTGTGTTTTATCAGATGTTTCAGGATCGACGATAGCAACGCCGGAGATATCAAATCCTCCCTCTGCCGCTTTCTTTTTGATTTCATCTTCATTGCCGATCAGAATGATCTTGGCAACTCCCTCTTTCAGAATTTTTTCGGTTGCCTCAAGAGTTCTCATATCCTCTGTTTCCGGCAGCACGATTGTCTTAATGTTCTCTTTTGCTCTTTTTTTGAGCACGTCAACATATCCCATGATAAATGGCTCCTTTCGTTATTTCAGCCTTTCGGCCGGCGGGAGAATCTCCATTAGAATTCCCACAGATACATATATTATACGCCCTGTAAATCTGTATTTCAAGCATTTCCATCCCATAATCTGACAAACTCAGGTATTTTTTAAAATGCAATTTCCATAGTTCTTTTCTTTCAGAATTATGAAGATGAAAAGAGGAGAACTGTCAATTGATTTTATCCTGCAAATCCAATATACTATACCTGTCAGTCAGTACAGAAAAGCTCTCACAGAAGAGCTTTTTATATTAAAATGGAGATCAGTCTATTATGAACGTAATCGGAATCATTGCGGAATACAATCCATTCCACAAAGGACATCAATATCAGCTTTCCTATGCAAAAGAACAATTAAACGCAGACTATATCGTTATTGTCATGAGCGGAGATTATGTCCAAAGGGGAGCCCCTGCTCTCCTTCCCAAGCATCTCCGGGCAAAAATGGCTCTTAAAGGCGGAGCAGATCTGGTCCTGGAACTGCCGGTGCAGTCCTCCGCAGCCAGTGCGGAATTCTTTGCAGAAGGAGCTGTTTCTCTTCTGGACGGGATCGGAGCCGTAACTCATCTATGCTTCGGAAGCGAAGAAGGAGAAATTTCCGGGATGCTCTCTGCCGCCCGGATCCTCAATGAGGAGCCAAAGGAATATCAGGAATTGCTGCGGTATTTTCTGAAAAAAGGCTATTCCTTCCCTCACGCCCGGAATCAGGCATTCCTCAGATACAGCAACGTTTCTTCTTTCGCCGGAGCGGAAGAAATCTCCAGGCTTTTTTCTTCCCCGAACAATATACTGGGAATTGAGTACTGCAGAGCTCTCCTGAAAAGAAACAGCTCTATAGAACCTGTCACTCTGAAGAGAGAAGGCTCCGGCTATCATGAAACAGATCTGATTCCCCGCCAGTCCCCTTCCGCTTCCGCCATCCGGCGGTTTCTTTCCGAAGCCGGACGGCTTTCCGACTGTGCCCCGCTTAACGATATGATTCCCGGAAGCGCCCTTTCACTTCTCCGGGGAGCCCTGGAGACAAACGGTTTCCTTACGGAGAAGGATTTTGACCTTCTTCTTCACTATCGCCTCCTCACTTTAAGTCCAGAACAGATGGAAGATTTTCAGGATCTTTCTTCCGAACTTGCGCAGCGCATCAAAAAACACTTAAATGAATATGAGGGTTTCTCACAGTTCTCAGGACTTTTAAAAACAAAGGAGATTACCTGGACCCGGATACAGCGGGTACTTTTGCGTCTGCTTCTTAACGTGCAAAGCTCCGCAAAAGAAGTTCCCTACGCCCGGGTTCTCGGTTTCTGCAGAGAAGCCGCCCCGCTTTTAAAGGAGATAAAAAAGAGAGGGACAATCCCTCTCATCACCAAAACAGCCAATGCTCCCGGCCTTCTTTCCGCCAACGCTCTCCGTTTTATGGAAATCAACACAACAGCTTCCAATATTTATGAAAGCATCCTCTGCCGGAAAGAAGGCAGAGCCTTTATCCACGAATATCAAAAACCCATTGTGATCGCAGAAAATCATCCGCGATACATTCCGGATTGAATAAAATACCGCCTGCAGCAGTAACTTTCCAATAGCTCTCTGCAACAGGCGGCTTTTTCTTTCTTATCAATTCAATTTCCGCATTCAATACTGATCTCATTAAATTTCTTCAGAATATCGTCAATATTCAGCGACTTTTTCTCTTCGCCGGCGCAGTCGATCACACTTTCTCCCTGATGCATCATCAGAAGGCGGCTTCCATACTCCACCGCATACCGCAGGTTATGCGTGACCATGATCGTGGTCAGCTTTTTCTCTTTGACGATCTTGTCCGTCAGCTCCATGATGATCTCCGCTGTTTTTGGATCCAGCGCCGCTGTGTGTTCGTCCAGGATCAGAAATTCAATAGGTGTCATGGTGGACATCAAAAGAGCCATGGCCTGACGCTGCCCTCCGGAAAGAGAACCTACTTTCACATGCATCTTGTCTTCCAGTCCCAGATTCAGCGGACGAAGAAGCTCCCGGTAATATTCCATTCTGTTTTTGTTTACCCCGCGCTTCAGGCCATATCGTTTTCCCTTATTGTCCGCCAGCGACATATTTTCCAGGATCGTCATGGAAGGACAGGTGCCAAGGGCCGGATTCTGATATACACGTCCGATTTTTTCATTTCTCCGGAATTCCTTCATGTTTGTAATGTCTTTTCCGTCCAGCAGGATACTTCCTGATTCCACCGGAATACTGCCGCAGATAATATTCAGCATGGAAGTTTTTCCGGAGCCGTTGCTCCCTACTACGGAAAGGAACTCTCCCTGCTCCACCGTCAGGTTAAAGCCCTTGAAAAGACACAGCTCATTGATCGTCCCCGGATTATAATATTTGTAGATGTTCTTCAATTCAAGCATCGATCTTCACCTTCTTCTTTCTTTCCATACTGATCAGAAGCACGATCAGGAACAGGGCTGCTGTAATAAACTTCATGTCCTGAGGCTCAAAATTACGCATCGCGATCGCTGTACATGCCTTGTACAGAATGGAACCGAGGATCACTGCAGTTGTTGCTTTCATAAAGGAAAATCCTCTGAAAAGACTGGTTCCTATGATCACGCTGGCAAGGCCGATCACCACCGCTCCCGTTCCCATGGAAATTTCAAACACACGCTCTTCCTGACAGAAGATGGAGCCGGACAGGGCGATCAATCCGTTGGCAATGGCAAGACCGAGAATCTTCATGTTTCCTTCATCCTTGGCAAGAGCCGTCACCAGCTTGTCGTTATCGCCTACCGCCCTTAACAGAAATCCTGATCTGCTGTTCATGTAAAAGTCGAGGATCAGCTTTGTGATCACTGTCAGAATGACTACAACGATCAAAGTGGTATATGGCTGGATACTTTCCGGGATCAGGTTTTCAAGGAAGCTGTTTTTGAATATGGTTTCTTTTGAAAACAGCGGAACATTGGAGGTTCCGGCGATCCTGAGATTAATTGTCCAAAGAGCCGTCATCATAATAATACCGGACAGCAGATCTCTTACCTTTCCTTTTACATGGATCAGGCCGGTGCAGACTCCTGCCAGCGCGCCAACGGCAAAAGCCGCCAGAAGCGTCAGATAAGGATTGACCCCTTTTGTGATCAGCGCCGCCGTTACCGCCGCGCCAAGGGGAAAACTTCCGTCTGTCGTAAGATCCGGAAAATCCAGTATCTTATATGTGATATATACGCCCAGGGCAAGGATCCCGTAAATCAGTCCCTGCTCCACTATGGTAATGACAAAATCCATGACCGTTTAAACCTCCGTGATTTTTCCGGAGCAGAAACCAATGGTTTCCGCTCCCTGTATATTTTATTCCTCTGCCGTATATTCTGTGATCTCCTCAAATACTTCCGCCGCAGAGGAAGTCATATCCTCCGGAATCTCGATTCCAAGATTCCCGGCTACCGCCTCATTTACATACAGAGCAGCCTCCTCGATAGTCTCATAAGGAAGTTCAAATGCTTTTGCTTCTCCCTTTAACACCTTGGCTGCCATTTTTCCCGTCTGCTTGCCGAGTTCAATATAATCCAGACCTTCCGCAGCCAGACATCCGATTTTTACCTGCTCGATCTCACTTCCGAATACAGGGATATTTTTCTCATTCGCCATTTCCAGAATAGTGGGAAGAGAAGCCACTACAGTATTATCCGTCAGATTTGTCAGGCAGTCTACCTTTTCCAGAAGTGACTGGGCCGCCAGAGGAATATCTGCTGTTGTAGTAATTCCCGCTGTTTCAATAGTAAAATCATAGTCACCGGCAAGGGCCTCATATTCCTTAATGGAAGACTCTGAATTAGCTTCGCTGGTAGTGTACAGAATACCGATAGTCTTTGCGTCAGGAAGAATCTCGCGGATCATTTCCAACTGCTGTTTCACTGGAAGTTTGTCGCTGGTTCCTGTCACTTCCCCTACAGGATTTCCGTCTTCATCCACAAGTTCCGCCGCCAGGGGATCGGTAACTGCTGTATAGATCACAGGAATATCCGTGTCCATAGCCGCATTATACAGGCTCTGCGCGCTTGGAGTGGCAATTCCTACCATAAGATCCACTTTATCTGATGCAAAGCTGTCGGAAATCTGTCCGCAGGTTCCCATATCAGACGCAGCATTTTTGTAGTCAACCGTCAGGTTTTTTCCTTCCTCGATTCCCTCTTCCTTTAATCCTTCCAGGAAGCCTTCCCGGCAGTTATCCAGAGATCCATGTTCCGCAAACTGCTCGATTCCGATAGTATACTGCTCTTCTTCCGCATGTACGGTAACGGTTCCTGCCGCCAGTGCCATAGTTAAAAATGCTGCTCCAAATACCTTTGCTGTTGTTTTTGTTTTCATGTTTTTTCTCCTCTCTCTGCAATTAATTTTCTCCCCGGAAGATATGAGCCAATCCTCCGCGGCTTGTCTGTGAGAAAGAAAGCTGCGGCATTGCGAAAACAGGATTTTTCCCGAGAAATAAAAAACCGTCCCAAGCTATGCTTGAGACGGTAATAATTTCTTATTATCGCGGTACCACTCAAATTGACAAACGTCCACTTTCTCATGTACAAACATACACTCCTGATTGGTAACGGGTTCGGTTCCCGTCAGCGCCTACTCTCCATAGATTTCGGGCTGCCCTCGGAAGTCCATTCAACAATCAGCTTCATACAGGCTTCCACCTTTTCCTGCTCTCTGGAATGCCGCTTAACTGCTTACTCTTCTTCCTCATCGGTTTTGCTGTTTATTACTTTAGCACACTGTTTCGGCATTGTCAATCATTTTTTAATTTTTAAAGCTGTGGATCGGAGCCGGAATACGGCCGCCTCTCTCCACAAAAGCTTCACAGGAGAACTGGTTTACCGGCATGATCGGCGCGTATCCCAAAAGTCCGCCGAACTCCACAGTTTCTCCTACACTCTTTCCGATCACCGGAATGAGTCTTACCGCAGTTGTCTTCTGATTTACCATTCCAATAGCCGCTTCATCGGCAATAATTCCGGAAAGTGTGGACGCCTTGGTATCTCCCGGAACGGCGATCATATCAAGACCCACTGAGCAGACGCAGGTCATCGCTTCCAGCTTTTCCAGAGAAAGGGCCCCTTCGTTTACCGCATCGATCATTCCCTGATCCTCGCTGACAGGAATGAAAGCGCCGCTTAAGCCGCCTACTGCCGTAGATGCCATCACACCGCCTTTTTTCACCTGGTCGTTAAGAAGCGCAAGAGCCGCCGTAGTTCCCGGAGCCCCCGCTCTTTCAAGCCCGATCTCCTCAAGGATTTCCGCTACACTGTCTCCGATAGCAGGAGTGGGAGCAAGAGAAAGATCCACGATTCCGAAAGGCACGCCCAGACGTCTGGACGCCTCCTGAGCCACAAGCTGGCCAACGCGGGTAACTTTAAAGGCAGTCCTCTTGATCATCTCGCAGAGAGTCTCAAAATCTTTTCCCCGCACCTGTTCCAGAGCGGTCTTTACCACACCGGGACCGCTTACGCCAACATTGATGATACAGTCGGCTTCCGTTACGCCGTGAAAAGCTCCGGCCATAAAAGGATTATCATCGGGAGCGTTGCAGAATACCACCAGCTTGGCGCAGCCGAGAGAATCTGCATCCCTGCTTGCTTTTGCTGTCTCAAGGACGATCTCGCCCATTAATTTTACTGCGTCCATGTTGATTCCCGTCTTGGTGGAACCCACATTAACAGAACTGCACACTCTCTCCGTCTCGGCAAGAGCCTGAGGAATAGAACGGATCAGAAGCTCTTCCGCCGGAGTCATTCCCTTGCTGACGAGAGCGGAGTAGCCTCCGATAAAATTAACCCCCACTTCTTTTGCCGCCCTGTCCAGCGTCTTCGCAATAGAAACAAAATCCTCGCTGGAATGGCAGGCGCTGCCGCCGATCAAAGCGACAGGAGTAACAGAAATACGTTTATTTACAATGGGAATCCCGTATTCCATGGAAATCTTTTCTCCGGTTTCCACCAGGTTTCTGGCACAGTTTGTTATTTTATTATAAATATTTTCATTCAGCTTTTTCAGATCGCTGTCCATACAGTCCAGAAGGCTGATTCCCATAGTAATGGTACGCACGTCAAGATTTTCGTGCTCGATCATCTTATTTGTTTCGTTTACTTCAAATATATTAATCATATTTCTCTCCTTGAAGAAAATATTTCTTAAATTCTGTGCATTTTGTTAAAAATATCTTCATGCTGACAGCGGATCACAACTCCGATCTGATCTCCCAGCTCAGAAAGTTCTCTGGAGAGAGTCCCTGTGTCCTTCTGGGACGCACTGGTGTCTGTAACCATCATCATGTTGAAATAGCCCTGCACGATGGTCTGCGTGATATCAAGGATATTTACGTTATTGTCCGCCAGATATGTACAAACCTTCGCAATAATACCTACGGTATCGTTTCCCACTACTGTAATAATCGTCTTTTTCATATTCTGATCCTTTCTATACGGTAACGACCTCTGAGATAAAATCCCGCTTCGCCACCTGAATTTTAAAATCTTTTGATTTGTAAGGGTTGTCTCCCAGTGTTACCTCTGAACAGACTGTTTCATAGGCCAGCTCTTCATAATTATTTTCCTTGCTTAAATGGCCCAGAAATACAGCCTTCAGATGATCATGAAGGAGCCTGCATAAAAGCCGCCCTGCATTTTCGTTGGACAGATGGCCTCTGTCTCCCATGATCCTCTGTTTAAGATAGTAAGGATATCTTCCCACCTGGAGCATACGGATATCATGATTTGCTTCCAGCAGGAGCGCATCCAGATTCTGGAGATTTTCAATGATATAATCGTTATATTTTCCCAGGTCCGTTGCAATTCCCACAGAATGCTCTCCGCACTCCAGGCGGTAGCCTACCGGCTGTGCCGCGTCATGGGGAATCGTAAAAGGATTGATCTTCAGATCCTTGATGAAAAAGGGCTCATCCTCCCGGATCTCATGAAAGATCCCCTCCGGAATTTTCCCCATAGTCCCTGATCTCAAGAGTGCATCCGCCGTTCCTCCGGTAGTGTAAATAGGAATGCCATACTTCCGGGCGATCACGCCAAGTCCTTTAATATGATCGGAATGTTCATGAGTGATCAAAACTCCGTCGATATCCCTTCCGGTAAGATCCAGGCTGTTCAGCCCCGCTTCCATCCTTTTCCCGCTGATGCCGATATCTATCAGCACATGAGCGCAGTCTGATCCCACATAAATACAGTTTCCGCTGCTTCCGCTGGCTATACTGCATAACCTCATAATTTTCTGATCCCTTCTTCCACCTGGCGGTATGTTTCCTCCAGATCTCCGTTATTTTTCACGATAAAATCTGCATGCTGACGGAAAAAGCTGTCGGATGCCTGGCGGACCATGATATTTTCCGCCTTTTCCCTGGTATATCCTCTGCTTTCCATCAGACGGGCGATACGGATTTCCTTTTCCGCGTACACCCACCATATTTTATCGCAGAAGTCGTCATAATGATCTTCCAAAAGAAGCGCCGCTTCTACAACCACAAGGGCTTTTCCTTTTTCCCTCTCCTCCCTGATCTTTTCAAGAATATATTCCTTGATAGCCGGGTGGAGCAAAGCGTTCAGCTTCTGACGCATCTTCTCATTACCAAATACTACATCTGAAACCATCCTGCGGTCAATGGTTTTATCTTTTTTTATAATTTGTTTTCCAAATAGTGCAATCATCGGTTCATAGCACCGCTCCCCCGGCGCCATGACCAGATGGCCTGTCTGATCCGCCTGAATAACGACGGCGGAGCAGGCTTTTTCAAGGTATGCGAGCACAGTGCTTTTGCCTGCGCCTACGCCTCCGGTAAGTCCTATTACTTTCATTTCGCCTCGTACCAGCTTTCTCCTTCGTGCATATCCACCTCAAGCTCTACGGCAAGGTGCGCGGCGCCCTTCATCTCTTCCTCCAGGATCCTGGATACCGCCGCGATTTCTTCTTTTTTTGTTTCGATCAAAAGCTCGTCATGAACCTGGAGCACAAGCCTGGACTTCAGTCCCTCCTGAGCCATTCTGCCGTATACCCGGTTCATAGCGATCTTGATGATATCGGCTGCGGTTCCCTGGATCGGCGAATTCATAGCGACCCGCTCTCCAAAAGAACGCTGCATAAAGTTGCTGGATTTCAGTTCCGGAACCGGTCTCCTGCGCCCGAACATGGTGGAGACATATCCTTTTTCTTTTGCCTCTTCCACCATACCGTCAAGAAAGCTCTTGATCTTTGGATATGTCTCAAAATATTTTTCAATATATTCCGCCGCTTCCTTTCTGGTAATGCTCAGATCCTGGCTGAGGCCAAAAGAACTGATTCCATATACAATGCCGAAGTTTACGGCCTTGGCATTTCTTCTCTGAAGAGGAGTCACTTCGTCAAAGGGCACATGGAAAACCTGGGAAGCAGTCAGTCTGTGGATGTCCTGAGCTTCCTTATATGCCTGTATCAGTTTTTCGTCTCCGGACATATGGGCAAGCACTCTCAGCTCGATCTGGGAATAATCCGCATCAAGAAACACATATCCATCCTCCGGGACAAATACTTTTCTGATCAGCCTGCCCAGTTCCATCCGGACAGGGATGTTCTGAAGATTTGGCTCTGTACTGCTGATACGCCCGGTAGCCGTGATCGTCTGGTTAAAGGTAGAATGAATCCTCCCGTCCTCTCTGATAACAGCTCCCAGTCCGTCCGCATAGGTGGATTTCAGCTTTGTGAGCTGACGGTATTCCAGGATATCTTTTACGATCGGCTGCTCCGGAGCCAGCTTTTCCAGAATATCCGCCGCTGTGGAATATCCGGTTTTCGTTTTTCTGCCTCCCGGGATCCCCATTTTTTCAAACAGGATCACCCCAAGCTGTTTGGGAGAATTGATATTGAATTCCTCTCCGGCCTGCACATAGATCAGCTTTTCCAGCTCATGGATGCGTACGCTCAGTTTTTCTCCATATGCCTTTAGTTCATCTCCCTTTACCCGGATCCCCCACTTTTCCATAGAATCCAGAGTAAAGACAAGAGGAAGTTCAATTTCCTCATATACCTTCCACATTCCGGTTTCTCTCAAAGCCTCCGACACAGGTTTCCGGGCTGCCAGCGCAGTATATGCCTGAAAGCACGCAAAGGATCCCAGTCCTTCTGCACCGTTCTTCCAGGCTTTTTTCATGGACATTTTTCCCAAAAGCTCTTCCCTGGAAGGCAGGATCATTCCATTTAAATATTCTTTTGCAATATCGTCGTAAGTATATTCTGATTTCAGCGGATTCAGAAGATATACGGCAATTCCAAGATCAAAGACCCGGGAATGTTTTTCTATTTTTACATATTTTAAAATGCTCTTAATATCCAAGCCGGCTATTATCGTTTTTTCGGCAAGATCCTGAATTTTCCCGCAGAGATATTCCTTTGTCAAAAGTCCCTCCGCCGGAACATAATAAATCTCGTTTTCTTCCAGCGCGATTCCCAGTCCGTAAAGTTCTTCATGTTCATGATCGACGATCAGGGACAAGCCTGCCGCCGCTTTTCCGGAAGCCTTTTTGAAAAGAGCCTCCGCCCCGTTTAAATCGCTGCATACAAAACAGTTCTGCTGAACGGTGTTTTCACCGGAAACAACTGAACTGTCAAATTTTGCCATAAGATTTTTAAATTCCAGCTTTTTGCAAAGCTGGTAGGCTTCAGGGGTATAAAGTTCCCCGATACGCGCCTCTTCGTAGGAGTATTCCAGAGGACTGTCCGTATCAATAGTCGCCAGCGTCTTGCTGAGAGACGCCAGATCGTAATGAGCCCTCAGAGATTCCCGCGCCTTATTCGGCTTTACTTTCTCCAGATGTGCGTATGCATTCTCGATAGAACCGAATTCCACGATCATCTTCGTAGCGGTCTTTTCCCCCACGCCGGGGATACCGGGAATGTTGTCGGACGCGTCTCCCATCAGGGCTTTCAGTTCGATGATCTGAGGCGGCGTTACCTGGTATTTTTCTTTTACCTGATGTGCATGAAAATCCTCGACAACTGTTTTGCCTTTGGAGGTTTTCGGAAGACGTATCATGACCTTTTCAGTAGCAAGCTGCAGAAGA
>DWVA01000317.1 GCA_019120475.1 Candidatus Blautia intestinipullorum
AGCAGACAGAAATTTCTCTTTCTGACATAAACGCTTCCATAAAACAGGATCACCGCCGCGCTGGAGACCAGGATCAGAACCGCCATCATATTTCGCTCTGTCCGGGACACCTGCCAGAACAGGGCGATCACACTGTAAAGGACTGTCATTACAAAGATCCGTCTTTTTTCGGAGATAGTGAGGGTAAACAGCTCCGGATAAATTTTCACGCAGATATAGGCGATCAGCATCCCATACGCCCAGATCCACCGGTTTGACACATAAGAAAAACCATTCAGCACATGGCCTGCAAAGGGAAGCAGCAGAAACAGGTTCATCAAAAGGAACCCTGCCTTCAGACTGGTATTCTTCTTTTTCTTTGAAAACAGCACAAACACACCGGCCATGGACACTGCCGAATAGCCTGCCACGCCCCACTGGATCATATTTTCGCCGATCAGACAGCCCAGATATTTTTCATAATAAACTTTATCATAAAGAAGCGGCACATAATTCTCCGCCTGAAATCTTTCCGTACCAAAAAGCGGCATGATCACCGGAAGAAGCACTACAGCCGCCAGCATTACCGCAATAAGGGAGTATCCTGCAAAAACCGTCAGCCATTTCAGCACATCCTTCACAGACCTCTCTGAAAAAAGATGGAAATACTGGAAGGCAGCGTAAAGCACCATAAAGATGCCCAGCATATAGAAAAAATAAAAATTGGACAGTCCCGCCAGCGTTACCGACCAAATAAAGACATAGGGCTTTTCTTTCCGGTATACCTTATCAATCCCCATCAATATCAGAGGAAGATAGATCATAGGGTTGGCAAAGTATGGATGCTTCATCGCGGCATAGATCGTCCAGCCTGCAAAAATATAAAGAAACACGCCGAACAGCGTCGCTTCTTTGGAATTTTTGTGATAAAAGGAGTATTTGCTAAAGGCGATCCCCGCCAGATAAATCCTGAGGAAAATCAGGAATTCATAGAGAAATTCCGTATTTTTCGCCGGCACAAACACAGACAAAAGCGTCAGAGGATCTCCGATCACATAATAGTGCAGTGTAGTCAGGATATCCGATCCATAGCCGATATGCATATCCCACATTGGAATTGAAAGTTTATGTTCTACAAAAACCGCAGAAAGGATTTTCCGCAGATACTCTCCGTAATAAGCCAGGGAATTCAAATGCTGGGGCACGCCGTCGTGACTCCAGATCAGGGATTTCCCGTTTAAATAAAAATGCAGATAAAGGATCAGGGAGAAAATCCCGAATATCAATGTATAGATCAGATAATAATCTGCTTTTTTCTTACTTGAAAACAATTTCTTCATAATAAAATTCTGAATAGATTTTTAAAAAAGCCGCGGTACATCTGTACCGCGGCTCCCGGTCAAAACTTAGTCTTCTTTTCCATAAAGAGCAGTAAGCTTGCTCAGGTATTCATATCTTTCTTTTGCCTCAGCCTCGTTCTTAGCGAAGAGTCTTGCAGCCTTTTCCGGATTCTGACGTTTCAGAGAGTTATAACGAACCTCGCCGTCAAGGAAATCCTGATAGTTTTCCATATCCGGAGCTTTGGAGTCCAGAGTGAACTTGTTCTCTGCTGCCGGGTTGAAGCGGAAGTTGTGCCAGTATCCGCACTTAACAGCCAGCTCTTCCTCTGTCTGTGCTTTCGCCATACCTTTCTTGATACCATGGTTGATACATGGAGCATATGCGATGATCAGGGATGGTCCCGGATATGCCTCTGCCTCTGCCAGAGCCTTTACAGTCTGGTTGAAGTCTGCACCCATGGAGATCTGTGCAACATATACATAGCCGTAGCTCATAGCGATGGAAGCCATATCTTTCTTCTTCACTTCTTTACCGCCTGCTGCGAACTGAGCAATAGCACCTGTCGGTGTAGCCTTGGAGGACTGTCCGCCTGTGTTGGAGTAAACCTCTGTATCAAATACCATGATGTTGATATCCTTGCCGCTTGCAAGTACATGGTCAACACCGCCGTAACCGATATCGTAAGCCCATCCGTCACCGCCGAATACCCACTGGGATTTCTTTGCGAGGAAGTCTTTGTGCTTCAGAAGTTCAGTCTTCTCCATACGGTCGCATCCGCATTTCTCCAGAGCTGCAACAAGGTTGTCTGTTGCTGTTCCATTTGTCGCGCCGCATGTGAATGTATCAAGGTATTCCTGAGCAGCTGCCTTAACATCAGCATCCTCTGCCTCTGCAGCAAGTGTCTCAGCATATCCTTTCATTCTGTCTCTGATAGTATTCTGAGCAAGCAGCATACCATATCCGAACTCAGCATTGTCCTCGAACAGGGAGTTGCTCCATGCCGGTCCTTTGCCTTCCGGATTTACCGTGTAAGGTGTAGACGGTGAGGAGTTGCCCCAGATAGAAGAACATCCTGTTGCGTTCGCAATATACATTCTGTCGCCGAACAGCTGTGTAATCAATTTTGCGTACGGTGTCTCACCGCAGCCTGCACATGCGCCTGAGAACTCAAGCAGCGGCTGTT
>DWVA01000318.1 GCA_019120475.1 Candidatus Blautia intestinipullorum
TATGTAAAAAAGCATTTGCTTTATTTGTTTAATAATATAGCTGGAAAATGTGATGATTTTGTGTGCATTCATTGAAAAAAATATGAGGAATTTCTTAAAAACCTATAAAGCATTCCCGTAAGAAATCGTAGAAATACAGGCTGTTTTGATGTATGATAGAAATGATTTTGTTGTTTGCAGCCGGTTGGTCAAGCATACGGAAGGAAAAATATACGGTTTCTTTTTGAAGATTTTTGTCTGTCCGGTTATCAACACAGGTAAGAAGGTAAAAAAATGGTTGAAAAAGTTATGAAAATAAAATTATTTCCTACTCTCAGAAATTATAGGAAGGAATTCCTGGCGAAAGATCTTGTTTCAGGAATTATCATTGCGGCAGTTTCCATACCGATCGCCATGGGATATGCGCAGATTTCCGGCCTTCCGGCGGTTTGCGGTCTGTATGGATCGGTATTTCCGATCATCTTTTTTGCGTTGTTTTCCACATCGAGGCAGTTTATTTTCGGAGTGGACGCCGCGCCTGCGGCCATTGTGGGCGCTGCTCTCTCCAGTCTTGGAATCGCGTCGGGAAGCAGCGCCGCCCTGCAGTATGTTCCGGTGATAGCGCTGTTTGCGGGGCTGTGGCTTTTATTGTTTTATCTGCTCCATGCAGACCGGATCGTGAATTTTATTTCCACTCCTGTAATGGGCGGTTTTATCAGCGGCATTGCGGTAACGATCATATTGATGCAGCTTCCTAAGATTCTTGGAGGAACGGCTGGAGTGGGCGAACTGCCGGAGCTGTTGAGCCACATTGCGGAGACGGCTGTACATATCAATATACCGTCGCTTATTCTGGGGGCCGTTTCTCTGGCGGTTCTGATCTTGGCAAAACGTCTGATCCCCAGATTTCCTATGGCAGTTGCTGTTATGGCTGCCGGAGTTGCTCTCACTTGGGTATTTCATGTACAGGATTATGGCGTTGTGCTGCTGGATCAGGTGAAACCGGGAATGCCCGGACTTTTTGTTCCGGATTTTTCTCAGGTAAATCTTACAAATGCCGCCGGACGGGCGCTGATCATCTCTGTTGTCATTATGGCGGAAACGCTTCTGGCTGAGAATAATTTTGCGGAAAAAAACGGCTACCGGCTGGATGACAGGCAGGAAATCCTGGCCTGCGCCGCCGGAAATATTGCAGCGGCCGCAGTAGGATGCTGTCCGGTAAACGGAAGCATCTCCAGGACTTCCATGAACGAGCAGTACGGTGGGAAAACCCAGGCTGTTTCTCTGGCAGCAGGGGCGGTTATGGCGGTGATCCTGTGCTTTGCCACAGGTTTTATCGGATTTTTGCCGGTGCCTGTTCTTGCGGCGATCGTTATTTCTGCGCTTATGAATGTGGTGGAAGTACATCTGGCGGTCCGGCTGTTCCGGGTAAGCAGGAGAGAGTTCATGATCTTTATGGCGGCGGGAGCGGCAGTACTTTTTCTGGGAACGATTTACGGTGTGATATCGGGAATCCTGCTTTCTTTTGTGGCGGTGATCCTGAAAGCAACGAATCCTCCCAGAGCTTTTCTGGGAATGATTCCTGGAAAAATGGATTTTTATGATCTGGAAAGAAACCGCTATGCCTGCCCGGTAAAGCATGTAATGATCTACCGATTTGCGGAGAACCTGTTTTTTGCCAATATTAAGATACTTCAGAGTGATATTGAAAAGAATATCTGCGAAGACACACGGGCGGTGATCCTGGATGCCGGAGCGGTAAGCAGTCTGGATATTACGGCGGCAGACGGTCTGAAGAGACTGGCGTCCAGCCTGGAAAAAAGAAATATTCATTTTTATGTTACGGAACATACCGCAGAACTGAACGACCAGATGAGAGAACTGGGACTGGGCGAGATGGTAAGAAAAGGAAATGTACGAAGGACAATCCTTGCCGCTCTGCACGATATGGGAATGAAGGAGCCTTTTGATCTGGACATTCCGGAGGAAAAAGCGCAGGCGCTCAGGATGAGACAGTTCAGCGCGCTGTCAGAAGAGGAAGAAAATTCTCTGGAGGAATTCAGTTGGGCGTTTGGACCGGCGGCGGTCCGGGAAATCGAGGGAAGTGTGGATTATGTTCTGAAACAGATACATGGAATTTCTGATATTGAGCTCCTGGCAAAGGAAGGGCTGGAGGAAAAACTAAAATACTGGCATTCTCTGGGCCCTCTTGATGAAGACGAGCTTCTTCGGAGGCTGGAGCTTCATATTCAGGATCTGCCGGAAGAAGTAAAAGAAAAAAGCTCTCTTGCCATCGGCCTGATCGAGAATCGAAGGCGGATGCTCAGGGGGAAACTGCTCAAAGAGCATCCGGAGATACTGGAGCATCTGAAGAAATAAGAGACAGAAAGAAAGGAGCGGTGCTGCATGGCAATCTGGAATCCCTGGCATGGGTGTCACAAGGTAAGCCCGGGGTGCGGGAACTGTTATGTTTACCGCCGGGACGCAGAGTTTGGAAAAGACAGCAGTATTGTGACGAAGACCAACACGTTCGACCTTCCTATGAAGCGGAACCGTCAAAGGGAATATAAGCTTCAGAGAGAGGACATTCCTGTTTATACTTGTATGACTTCGGATTTTTTTATCCGGGAAGCAGACGAATGGAGGCCGGAAATCTGGGATATGATCCGGATGAGACAGGATCTCCATTTTGTGATCATTACCAAGAGAATCGAACGTTTCGGGGACTGTATTCCGCCGGACTGGGGCGGAGGATATGAAAACGTTACGGTCTGCTGTACCTGTGAAAATCAGGAGATGGCGGACAGACGCCTTCCCGTGTTTCTGGACGTTCCTGTCAGACATAAGGAGGTCATTCATGAGCCTATGCTGAGCGAGATACATATTGAAAAATATCTGACCGGCGGGCAGATCGAACATGTAACCTGCGGAGGGGAATCCGGTGAAAATGCCAGATTGCTGGATTACGACTGGGTACTGTCTGTAAGACAGCAGTGCGCGGCGGCAGGAGTGTCTTTTTATTTTAAACAGACCGGCGCGTTGTTCCGGAAGGATGGAAAGATATACCGGATTGCCCGGAAGGATCAGATGTCCCAGGCCCGGAAAGCGGGGATTGATCTTTAGCGAAAATAAAAAACCAGGGCTTTGCTTCCCTGGAGAAATAGAACAGAATGCAGAAAATCCGAACTTATCTGGTTCGGATTTTCTGCTGTTAAGTGGAGCATATGGGATTCGA
>DWVA01000319.1 GCA_019120475.1 Candidatus Blautia intestinipullorum
CATTACGAGTGAAGTGCTCTACCGACTGAGCTATTCCAGCTTGTGTTCTGTTTGACACGAATCATATTATAATAATCAACATAAAAAATGTCAAGTATTTGGTTTAAAATTTATTTTATTCTTTCTAAAACATTGTAATTCCGTGACTGACAGAACTTCAAGTGCCGCCAAACCCTAGTATGCTTCTCCGATCACACTGCCATCGTAAGCATTGATCACATAAGAAAGCTCCTGCAGGGGATTTCCCCCAAGACTTTCCTGGACAGTAAAAATCCACGCCGGAACCAGCCATGCATGTTTCGGCTCCTGATAGGCTGTGATATAAGTATACTGCAGCTTCGCGTTTATCACATCATATTCCAGTATAGTAGTATCGTTGGCGGACTGCCCTTTTCCGGAATACCAATAAAAGATCTGATCCGTCAGTTTTTCCTGTATTTTTTCAAAGGGCAGAAGCTTTGTATTTTCCGTCACAGTGCGGACTTCCTCCGCCATCCCATCCCATTCAAAATATTTTACTCCTTCCTCTGTTATCAGAATGGCGATTGTTTCTATCTGGAACGGCGGCACATAGCTGTCCACTGTTTCTTCCGCAGCCATGCCCTCGGAAACTGAGGTAAGTCCCTCTACGCTTCTGGAAAAAGAATACAGATATCCCGGCAGTCCCTTATCCAGCTCCCCCTGCCACAAGACGTCGCTGCCAAGACCCAGACCATCGCTTTCCGAACATGCGCCCTTCGGGAACCACACGGTGCGGTCAGAGTCTACAATACCCATGCCGTCAATACCAAGATCCTCTAAAACTTGTTCTGCCTGTTCTTTTCCCTCTTCTTCTGTGAGGGTAATCTCATCCATACACTTTCGGTACGCGTCCGCCAGTTCATGGAATTTTTCTGCATAACCGTTTGTATCCATGCCGAAGCTGCTGTAATACTCACTCTGCATTTCCTCAGTTTCTATTGTTTCTTCCTCTATAAAATCAGAGCCCTCCATCCAGAGAAAACTGCTGTCATTATCAATTTCCTGATTATACCGCTCTGCTTCTATATGTGCCGTTCTGCCCTCTCCCACATCTGCGGCAAAATAATCCTCTGTATCTGTACTTTCCGGTTCAGCGCTTAACCAGCTCCGCGCCGCCTCCACGCCGGGATCCTCTGATTTTTTATAAAATCCTATCTCCGCCTTTTCCGGGGCAGGCGTCTCTTCCGGCGCAAGCTCCATCCCCTCACGGGTTGCTTTTTGAATGCCTGCAATCGATGTGGAATACGCTGATTGCAGATAGCTTCCTTCCTTATTGGAGATCCTGTCTAATACTGTTTGATACACATCCTTTTTCACCATCTGCGGCGTATATAATTCCTCACCATTCGTAAAATAATCGATCAATCCCTTCAATTCTTCCTGCGTCAGCTCATGACTTTTCATCTCTATGACCGGAAGATTGCCAATGCTTTGTTCTCCCAGTTTAAGATCCGCCTGGATGATCACACGGTCGTTGCTTTTCTTTTCTTCAAACTCCCAATGCGCCGGAACATCCGTCTCCCTCGTTTCTCCTTCTTTGAGAGGTTCGCAGACAACCGCCTCGCTGATCCCGTCCACTTTGCTGACAACCGCGCTCTCCTCGGGCGTTTCCTGACAGCCGGAAAGCGTTATACATAATGCACCTGCCATTATTGCCAAAATATATTTTTTCATTTCTCCTCCACATATCATATAAAATCGCACTTGTCATTTAATCTGTGTCAGGACGCCTGCATCCATCTCACAGATCGTATCACAGAGCCATTCAATCTCCAGCATGTTATGTGCTGCGACAAGGATCGTCTTCCCCCGCTCCTTTAATCCCTTCAAAAGCTCGCAGACCTCTCCTGCCCCCTGCTTGTCCAGACCATTAAAAGGCTCGTCCAATATCAAAAGCTCCGGATCTTCCATAATCGCCTGCGCGATGCCAAGACGTTCACGCATTCCAAGAGAATACTGTCCCACTTTCTTTTTAGACAGAGGATCAAGCCCCAAAGCCTGCATCGCCGCCCTCACATCGTCATCGGAAATACGGTGCTTCAGAGACGCCAGCCTCTTTAAATTCGCAAAACCGCTGAGATCCAGAAGAAAACCGGGATTTTCAATGATAATTCCTACGGAGTCCGGAAAGTCCAGTTCCTTCCCGATCTGCTTCCCCCCTACGAGGACTGTGCCGCTCTCAGGTTGTAAAAATCCGCAGATGCATTTGAACATTACGGTTTTTCCAGAGCCGTTAAAGCCCATAATCCCATGGATCTTCCCTTTTTCAAAATCATGGGTAATGTTCTTTAATACTTTTTCTTTTTGAAAGGATTTTGTCAGTCCCTTCAGCCTGATCGCATATTCCATTTTGCCCTCCATTTATTCGTTCGTCTGCGTAAAAGAGAAATTATAACCCCTGATCCGGACGGCTGACAAGATGATCAGCGCCGTGATCAATACTACAAATATGGACATGCTCACCCCGATCCCCGGCAGGTAATCATAGCCAAAGCTGTGCATGGGAAAGGTGGCATGGTTCAGCGGAGACAGCCAGCCGCAGAGCACATTCGCCCGGTATGCCTGACTTTCTGTAAAATGAAACAGCTTCCGGAAAATATCCGGATTCAACAGAAGTCCATACAGACTGACAGCAAAAGCCCCAATCACTCCTGCCATGTTTCCGGCAGTCAGATTTAAAAACAGCATGAAAACCGCCATAAAAAGAGTATACAAAAGGACAAGTCCGAATACGATAGCCGCGCAGACATAAGGAGTAGAGCTTTCCATCGTTTTTATAGAAACAGGAACAGTTATGCTCTCCCCACCGCCATAGCCCAGCATCGCCGCTGTTTCGCTCCACACGTTCCCCGTAAAGGAAAAGGGAGCTCCCATGATCCCAAGCATCACTGCCAAAAAGATATTATAGATCATGGTTGCCAGAATCACATAGATAATCTGACCCGCAAGCCATACCTTTCGTTTTGTACGTATAAGCCAATACGGAGTTGCCTGACTGATAAACGGCATGTCCGCAAAAAGCAGGATCAAAAGCAGGGAGGAAAGCATAACAGAGGACGCGTCCCCATATGTCCAGATAAACGGCTCGAACACCTGAAGGATTGTTTCATATTTTATCGCATGGGAAATAATCTGATCCGACAGCATCAGACATAAAACAGCCGCCAGAATGAAGGTCATCCAGATCCTCGGGCTTTTTTTCCATCCGCAAAAATTCTGGCCTGCAATACGAAAAGCCTGTTTAATATCACGCATACCGCAACCTTCTTTCTATTGCGCACATAAAGATCAGCGCTGTCAAAAAAGTTCCCACCGCTAATACAGCGATACAGAAAATATCATTGTAGTAAATAGACGCCGCCCAATAGCGGGGGCTCAGAAAGAATGCTTTTTGATAGTAACGCTCCTGAAATACGGTCAGGACATAATAAAGAATAAAAGGAACGGCATAGGACATATAGCGGTTTTTTGTTATGACAGCCGCCAGACCGCCAACCAGCGCCCAAAAAGCGCCGTTTAAAAACAGCCTCAGAAAACTTACCGCCGTTCTGCCCGCAAGCATTGCCATATCATAGTTCCCGTCGATCAAAACGGGGTACTGTCCGAACCTAAATATACAGATCACAAGAAGGAACACCATAGCAAGTAAGGCTGTCAGGCCGCCGGAAACCAGAAGTCCCGCTGCCTTTCCCATGAGATACTGCTTTCTCCCTGAACGGATATAGCTGAACAGGAAGAAACGGCTGTGCAGCTCAGCCTCCGTATTCTCTCCCCCTGCAAAAGCAACGGCAATAGGAACGAACAGAAGCATATTCACACTATTCATACAATAGGTGTATGCCACAAACCATCCCGGCCCCTCCGCGGAGCCGCCGGCGTCTATGATCTTCTGCAGCATTTCATGCTCAGATATCAGGGCAGCCGTAGCGATCAGCAGAATCCCCAAAATAAAACGAACGCTCCGGATATTATTTTTTATGTCCGCTGCCAACACATGCCTCATTCGTTTTTCCCCCATACTTCAAACAACCCTAGACTTTGTTTTTTGATTTTATATGAAATGTATTTTTTTCTTATCCCTACCACGAATTATAAATTGTAATTCAAGTTTACCGCCCCCCCCCATTC
>DWVA01000320.1 GCA_019120475.1 Candidatus Blautia intestinipullorum
GAGATGGGTACGGCGATGCAGGGCAACGATGGGGTTATGCAGTCGGGGGCATTTAAACGGATCGGAGGCGGTCTGGTGATGGCAATCGCCCCGCAGCTGTTATCTGTTATTTTCCCGGATTCAGCTATTTAAAAGTAAGGAGAAGGATATGCCGAATTGGTTAGAAGAAATCTTAATGGGGCCTACCTATCTGCTCGGCAATACCATCTGGAATGTCGTCATGGAACTGATCGCCGGGGTGATTACCATGACACCGCAGGAATTTTCTTCCGATACTTGGAGTTATGTGACCGATACCTTATATCCCTGGGCTCTTGGATGTGGAGTAGCCGTGATCAATATGTTTTTTCTGATCGGGTTTTTGCGTGGGGCCAGTAATTTAAGAGAGAATATTACCATTGAAATGTGGGTGGAACTGTTTATCAAAGCTTTGCTTGCAAATGGGCTGATGCTCAGTGGCATGTCCATGATTCAACAGTTCTTCAATCTTACGAGTGTACTGTCCGGTCAGGTACTGATCAATCAGATCCCGGAATTCTCTACGGAGAATCTGGATTTGGGAGCATGGCTGTTTTTCTTCATATTCGGAAGCCTTTATGTCATTGTAGCCATTATCTGTGCCATGATCATTCTGTTTACAGTGTATGGCAGGTACCTGAAGCTATACTGGCTTGCTGCTGTTGCGCCAATTGCTTTTAGTACTCTGGCGGGAGGAAGAGGATTAGAACATTCCGCTTTTTCGTGGTTCCGTACCTTTTTATCCAATGTGTTTGAGATACTGGCCATTGCAATGACCTTATCTATAGGCGGGATGATGATTCGGTCAATTGATTTTGGAGTCTTTGACAGTGCTTTTTTAGGAATTGTAGATGGGTTTGGCAGTGTCCTACAGAGTCTGATTACCATGATTTTGATGACGGGAGCTGTAAAAGGGGCAGGAAGCCTCTTGAACCGTGCATTTGGTCTGTAGAAAGGAGGAACGGATTGAATATCAATATCAATATCAACAAAGATTTTGAGAAACAGTATAAGGATGATGCCTGGCGGGGATTCACGTTAAAAGAAGTCTGCTGTATGATTCTGTTCCTGTTTGTTCTTTTCAGCATTGTGTATGTTTGCTGGAAATGGCTGCATTTGCCTCCGGATCTTGCTGTTTATTTTGCGGTTCCTTTTGGGCTGCCCATTCTCTGTATCGGGTTTCTGAAATATCAGGGAATGACACCCTTGGAGCTTGCAAAGGAACTGATCTTTGAATACCAGACGAAGCTGTTGATCTACGATGCGGAAGAAATGCCAAAACCGCCGGTATTTACAATGGAGACGCAGGAAGCTTCGGGAATAGAGCGAAGAAAATGGAGAAGGCTTAAGAAACGGCATAAGAAAAGAAAGGGGCAATGATGTATGGGTTTATTTAGCAATCCATTCAAGGAATCCAGAAAGATCACCGATCCAGTGGCAGCATACCCCAAAACGGTGCGCCAATCGCTGAATATTCACCAGGCATACGAAAATGGTATTTTTCAGATCGGAAAGCAGAAAGACTGTTACCTGTATGATCGCTGTTATCTTTTTGAAGATATCAATTATAAAGATAAGGATGATGAAGATAAAAAGGGGATTTTGCTGTCCATTATGCAGTGGCTGAAAAGCATGCATGTGCAGTTTAAGATCGAACTCGTAAGCGAATATCAGAACATGAATGAGTTTTTAGAGGAACTTTGTGGTGGGATCGATCAGACAACCTATCCTGAACATGCAAAGGGATTAAAAAGCTGGATCAAAGAAAAGGCACAGGAAGGAAATCCGGAAATCAGACAGCTACGCTATCTGATTGTTACCTGTACGGCGAAAAATTATGAAGATGCTAAAATCCAGTTCAATATACTGGACACAGAACTGCACCAATACTTTTTGAAATGGAACAGCAGACTTCATGTTCTGGATGCAGAACAACGGCTTCGTTCCCTGCATGCTTTTTTCCATCCTAAGGAGGGCTGCCCATTCAATAGAGCGAGGCTGCGGGATGGAAGCTGGAAAAATGATATTCTGCCGACTTCCATTGAAAGTTTTTCTAATTTTCTGATTTTTGATCATGATCAGCGTTATGTCAGTGTGCTGTATGCAAAGGATTACGCAAATTCACTGGACGACGGGAAAGTCGTATCCGGATTTGCCAATCTTCCTTTTCCGTTACATATCACAATGGACTATGCTCCAATCGACAGAGAAGTGCTGAAGAATAAGCTGAATAATGCCTATATGAATAATGAAAAGGCCATTACCCAGGAACTGGAGCTGCGACAGCGCCGGAATCAGTATGCTCTGGGGACAAGCTATGCAAAGGAGCGGAGAAAAGAAGAACTGGAAGCATATAAGGATCAGATTGATGACAATGATGAAGGGTGTCTGTTTCTGGGATTCTTGGTTGTAGTTACGGCAGAATCAGAAAAAGAGCTGGAACGGCGGATCAATGAAGTGAAAGCAGTTGGCCGGGGAAATGGAGTGTATCTGGAAATCTATTATCACAGACAGTTGAAGGCCTTAAATACGGCACTGCCCTTTGGAGGCAGACAGGTCAATGTCATGAGAAGTCTTTTGACTTCCAGTGCCGTTGCGTTCCAGCCATATTATGCAATGGATCTACAGGGCCGAGGGATGGTTTATGGGATTAACCGACGTACCAAACGCCTGTTATGTGGCGACCGGAAATCCTTAAAGAGTCCTCATGGCATCATTATCGGGCATACCGGATCTGGAAAATCCGTCTTTATCAAGATGACTGAATTGCTGCAGAGCCTGCTTGGGATGCCAAATGACGACCTGACGATCATTGATCCTCAAAACGAATATGAGGAGACCTGTCTGGAAATGGGAGGGGCTTACTATGATCTGACACCGAAAAGCAACATCCACATCAATGCCATGGAGATCCCGGAAGAGGTTTTCTATGCGGAGGAACAAAAAGAACGGGAACAGTTTGTTGCGGACGTAACAGACTGGGCAATCAGCTTTTGTGTAGCGATTATGACAAACATTCTGGTGACACAGGAACACTATTCCATCATCGGGCGATGTATTCGGAATGTATATAAAGAATTCTATGCACAGAAGACATTGATCCGGCAGCCAACCCTGAAAGAGTTCCGTGAGGAACTGAAAAGGGAAATGAACCGAGTGGACAATGATCAGGACCTGACTCTGATCCGACAGCTGTATAACTCTCTGGAAGAATTTACGGAAGGATCGTTTGACATGTTTGCTCATCCGTCCAATATCAACAGCCGGAAACGTCTGGTTGGCTTTGGCTTGAAAAATGTATCAGAGAAAATGTGGGAACCGGTGATGGTTACGATTATGTTTTTCCTGAGTTCCCGGATGAGCCACAATCAAAAACTGCAGAAAGCAACGCATCTCATCATAGACGAGAGTCAGGTTGTATGTGAACACAAGTCATCTGCGGATATGCTGCTGAAAGCAGTGGAAACGTATCGAAAGTTTGGCGGTATTTGTACGATGTGTC
>DWVA01000321.1 GCA_019120475.1 Candidatus Blautia intestinipullorum
CGGGAAAAAATCAAAAGGAAAAGTCATCACCAGAAAGCCGATCCTGCCGGGAAAGGCAGAGCAGGAAGAAAATCCGCGCTCGAAAAGCGCAAAGCTTCGTATTTTTGAGCGGCGCTGCTGAAAGTGTGATAAGATATGAGGCGGCAATAGCCGGCCTCTTGTATTTCATTGATTTAAAGGGAGTTTGTGATATAAAAGATGGACAGGACAAACAGAGCGGTAGCATCCAGAAGAAGCCGGACCAATGCCAGAAACGCCCGTGGAACATATATAGATGGAAATGCGGTCAGAAAAATCCAGGAAATGCCGTCCAGACAGCGGCCTTCGGCGCCGGAGCGCAGAACCGGAAGAGCCAGGACCGCATCCAAACCTGCGTCACAGTCGGAAAGACGGGTGAGACAGGTCAGCAGAGAAACGATCAGAAACCGTCAGAAAGCGAAAAGCATGGGACGAGGGTTTGTGATTTTTCTTACAGCGGTATGTGCTGCGATTCTGTTTTTTGCAGTAAATTATCTGCAGCTTAAATCCGATATTACAGGTAAGATCAAAGATGTGGCTGCTCTTGAAGCGGAGTATTCTGAACTGAAAGAAGATAATGACGCCTACTACAGTCAGGTGACTTCCAATGTAGATCTCAATAAAATAAAAAAGATCGCCATTGGACGGCTGGGTATGAATTATCCAACCGACGAACAGAAAAAGACATACACCATGTCTAACAACAGCTATGTAAGACAGTATCAGGATATCCCGTAAAACAGGAGGTGGGAATTTGAGCAGTACCGGCAGAAGGAACAGGCGGAAACCCGTCAGAAAATTGAATCATCAGATGAGAGGGAAGCTAGTAGGACTATTTGGAGTGGTGCTGCTAGCTTTAGTTTGTTTGCTGGCAAGAATCACTTATATCAATGCCACAAGCGGAGGCAAATACACCAGACAGGTGCTCACGCAGGCCCAGCAGTCTTATGAAAATAATGTGATCCCTGCCAAGAGAGGCAATATTTATGACAGGAACGGAAATCTTCTTGCCACCAGCAATAAGGTATACAACGTTATCCTGGACTGCAAGACCGTCAACTCTGACGTGGAATATGTAGAGCCGACGATCCGGGCGCTGACAACGGTCCTGGGGCTGGATGAACAGGATATCCGTTCCCGGCTGACTGACAGCGATACGAAAAACAGCCAGTATCAGATCTTGAAAAAAGAGCTTTCCATGGATGAAAAGAAAGCTTTTGAAGATTATATTACCGTAACAGAAGACAGCACGCTTTCTGAATCGGAAAAGGCAGAACGGGAAAATGTAAAAGGCGTATGGTTTGAGGAGGATTATCTGAGGACATATCCTTTTAATGATCTTGCATGCGATACCATAGGCTTTACACTGTCAAGAGATGTTGCCGACGTGGGAATTGAAAGCTACTACAACAGTACGCTGATGGGAACTGACGGCCGTCAGTACGGCTATGTCAGCAGCAATTCCAATGTGGAACAGACCATTATTGAACCAAAAGACGGACAGAATATCGTGCTGTCGCTGGATGTAGGCGTACAGCAGATTGTAGAAAAATACGTCAATGGTTTCAAAAAACGTATGGGAGCCAAGAACATCGGCATTATTGTGGAGGACCCCAATACAGGCGAGATCCTTGCCATGGATGGAGGAGACCGCTATGATCTAAACGAGCCCCGCGACATGTCGGATATATATTCGGAAGAAGAGATCAAAGCGATGAACGACGCGGAAACAGTAGACGCGCTGAACGCTATGTGGGGCAATTTCTGTGTGACAGACGCCTATGAACCGGGATCGGTTGTGAAGCCTATTGTAATGGCAGGCGCTCTGGAGAAGGGAGCCATTTCGGATACGGACACTCTGACCTGCGATGGCGGAGAGTCGTTTGGAGCGAACGGAGACACTTATATCAAATGTGCGGTTTGGCCAAACGCTCACGGAACGCAGACTCTCCGGGAGGTGATCGCAAACTCCTGCAACGACGGAATGATGCAGATCGCGGCGAAAATGGGTGTGGAGCAGTTTATTAAAAGCCAGAGCCTTTTTAATTTCGGTACGCGGACCGGCATTGACCTTCCCAACGAGGGGACCGGTATTATCCATACGACAGATACCATGGGAGAAACGGAGCTGGCCTGCTCCGCCTTCGGACAGGGTTATACATGTACTATGCTTCAGGAAATCAATGCCATGTGCTCCGTGATCAACGGAGGGTATTATTACCAGCCCCATCTGGCAACGGAAATTCAGGACAGCAACGGAAATACTGTCAGAACTATTGAGCCGGTGCTTCTCAAACAGACGATCTCGTCAGAGATTTCCGCGGATATCCGTTCCTACATGGAAGCCAGTGTTCTGGAAGGTACCAGCGCCCATTCCAAGGTGCAGGGCTACAGCTCAGGCGGAAAGACAGGTACGGCGGAAAAGCTGCCAAGAGGAAACGGGAAATATCTTGTATCCTTTATCGGATTTGCTCCGGTAGACGAACCCCAGGTAGTGATCTATGTAGTTATAGACGAGCCTAATGCGGAGGAACAGGCGGACAGTAAATATCCCCAGTATATCGCTCAGGGAATTCTCTCAGAACTTCTTCCGTATCTGAATATTGAACCGGATGAGACGGAAGACGGAGTCGTTCCTGAAACAGAATTGTGGGAAGGCTTTGACGGCGTGCTGGAGGATGTTTCCGGAAGCAATGTGGATGAAGCTGGAAACCTGGTAGACGCGGAAGGAAACCTGATCGATATGGAGGGCAACCGGATCGATGAGAAGGGATATCTGTTGAACGAAGAGGGAGAACATGTTCTGAACGACGATGGGGAATATGTGAAGTCCGAAAATCTGGAGGCTCTTGAGGAAGAGGGCGGAGATACCGCGGTTCAGGATGCCGGAAACAGTATATCGGAGGATTCCGTATCCAACCCCGACGCTCCGGAGCCGCCGGAAAACGATGAAGATCCTATTGTCGGAAACGATATGGAAAGCGAGGGAATCACCAACGAGGAAGCCGGACTGGAATAGAATTTCTGACGGCGCTCCTGCAGAAAGTATAGTCCCGGGAGAAATGTCATATATTATTATGACATTTTTTCCGGGGCTTTTTTGATGAAAAAAAATAAAACATTTCATAAAAAGAAGATTTGGGTGATATTTTTATGCTGTTCGGCTATGCTGGCCGGACTGTTCGGCCGTCTGATCTATCTGATGGGTTTCCGTTCTGATTATTATTATGAAAAAGCGGAGGATCTCCATGAAAGGGAGCGGGATATTAAAGCAGCAAGAGGAGAAATTCTGGACGCAAAGGGAAAAGTTCTGGCCGCCAATAAAACAGTCTGTACGATCTCAGTGATCCACAGCCAGATAGAGGAGCCTGAAAAGGTTATCAGCCTTTTGTCGGAGAAGCTCGGCATGGAGGAAGAAAATGTGCGGAAAAAGGTGGAAAAAGTATCCTCTATAGAGCGGATCAGGACAAACGTGGAAAAAGAAACAGGAGACGCGATCAGAGAAGCCGGACTGAAAGGAGTAAAAGTTGACGAAGATTATAAGAGATATTATCCATATGGATCTCTGGCTTCCAGAGTGCTGGGCTTCACCGGGGGAGACAATCAGGGAATCATCGGACTTGAGGTGGAGTATGAGGAAAGCTTAAGCGGTACGCCGGGGAAAATTCTGACGACTACAGACGCCAGGGGAATTGAGATCGATGAAATAGGAGAAAGCAGAGTAGAACCGGTTCCCGGAGATAATCTGAGAGTAAGCCTGGACGTTAATATACAGAAATACGCTCAGCAGGCGGCTGCGAAGGTCATGGAGGAAAAACAGGCGGAAAGGGTGTCGATCCTGCTTATGAATCCGCAGAACGGGGAAATCTACGCCTGCGTAAATGTTCCGGAGTTCGACTTGAACGATCCCTTCACTCTGAACACCGGAGAGGACGTATCCGCTCTCAGCCAGGAAGAAGAGCAGGATCTTTTGAACCAGATGTGGAGGAATCCCTGTTTGAATGATACTTATGAACCGGGTTCTACTTTTAAGATCATCACAATGTCCGCCGGACTGGAGGAAGGCGTGGTCTCCCTTGACGATACCTTTTACTGCCCCGGATATAAGCTGGTGGATGACCGGCGTATCCACTGTGCCAACAGACGGGGACACGGATCGCAGACCTTTGTGGAAGGGGCGGAAAATTCCTGCAATCCGGTGTTTATTGAAGTGGGGTTAAGACTTGGCGTGGACCGGTATTATAAATATTTTACGCAGTTCGGCCTGATGAAGAAAACAGGCGTTGATCTTCCGGGAGAAGCCGGAACGATCATGCATAAAAAAGAAAATATGGGGAATGTAGAGCTTGCCACAGTATCGTTTGGCCAGTCTTTTCAGATCACCCCCATTCAGCTTGCCACAACAGTAAGTTCTCTGATCAACGGCGGGAAACGTATTACGCCTCATTTCGGCGTGTCTGTGGAAAGCGCGGACGGAAGCTATGTGAAAAAAATTGAATATCCGGCGGAAACAGGGATCGTTTCAGAGGAAACCTCAGAAACAGTACGTTATATTCTGGAAAAAGTAGTTTCAGAAGGGTCGGGGAAAAACGCAGGTATTGAAGGATATTCCATAGGAGGAAAAACAGCCACTTCACAGACTCTTCCGAGAAGTTCCAACCGTTATATTTCCTCCTTTCTTGGCTTTGCGCCTGCGGATGATCCGCAGGTTCTGGCGCTGTGCATCATTCACGATCCTCAGGGTGTATATTATGGAGGAACCATTGCGGCGCCGGTAGTAAGGAGTATTTTTGAAAACGTTCTGCCATATCTTGGAATCCAGAGAGAAAAAGATGCAGGTGAAAAATGAAATTTTCCGCAGCATCCGCTTAGGCTTGATAAATCAATGGAAAAGCTTTATACTAAAACAGTAGCGTCAGTGTGGACTGACGCTATAAAAAACGAAAGAATAAATAAGAGGTGTGAGGATGGATTTTCAAGTTGTAATTCCAGTGCTGATCTCCTTTGGAATCAGCGTTATTCTGGGCCCTGTGATCATCCCCTTTCTGAGAAAACTCAAAATGGGGCAGACAGAACGGGTAGAAGGCGTACAGTCTCATCTGAAAAAAGCAGGAACGCCGACAATGGGCGGGATCATTTTTCTGATCGCCGCAGTGGTGACGGCGCTGTTCTATGTGAAGGATTATCCGAAAGTGATCCCGGTGCTGTTTTTGACGCTTGGATTTGGTATTATCGGTTTCCTTGACGATTACCTTAAGGTGGTTCTCAAACGTTCCGACGGACTGCTTCCCTGGCAGAAATTTCTTCTTCAGGTCGTGGTGACAGGTATTTTTGCATATTATCTCATTCACTATACAGATATTTCTCTGTCCATGAGGATCCCGTTCTGGCCGGACCATTATCTGAACATGGGATGGCTTGTGGTCCCGGTACTGTTCTTTGCAGTGATCGGTACGGTAAATGGGGTAAACTTTACGGACGGGCTTGACGGACTGGCCTCCAGCGTGACTCTGATCGTGGCAGTGTTTTTTACAGTTGTTTCCATAGGCGTTCAGGGCGGAGTGGAGCCGATGACAGGAGCTGTTGTGGGAGGATTGATGGGATTTCTTCTGTTTAATGTATATCCCGCCAAGATCTTTATGGGAGATACGGGGTCCCTGGCCCTTGGAGGATTTGTGGCAGGAACGGCTTATGTTCTGGAAATGCCGCTGTTTATCCTTCTGGTCGGCCTGATTTATCTGGTGGAGGTGCTTTCTGTTATGATCCAGGTAAGCTATTTTAAAGCCACCCATGGCAAAAGGATATTTAAAATGGCGCCGATCCACCATCATTTTGAACTGTGCGGCTGGTCGGAGACACGGGTGGTTGCGGTATTTTCTGTGATCACGGCCGTGATGTGCCTGATCGCGCTGCTTGCGCTGTAAAAGAAAATAAGGATCCATGGTATACGGAGGATATCCTGGATATCATGGCAATAAGGAGGAAATATGAATTTATCGGGGAAAAGAGTCCTTGTGTTCGGTTCCGGAAAAAGCGGGATCGGCGCGGCGGATCTTCTGGGACAGGTCGGAGCCTGTCCTCTGATATATGACGGCAATGCGGAGATCGACAAAGAAGCTGTGCTACATAAAACAGAGCATGTAAAAGAAATAGAGATTTATGCCGGCGAGCTTCCCGGGGAAGTGCAGAAAAGCCTGGATCTTGTAGTGTTAAGTCCGGGAGTGCCTACGGATCTTCCTCTGGTAAAAAGCTTTTATGAGCAGGGGCTGCCTGTATGGGGAGAGGTAGAACTGGCATACCGTATCGGAAAAGGAAGGGTGCTGGCGATCACCGGAACCAACGGCAAGACTACGACTACCGCTCTTCTTGGAAAGATTATGAGCGACGCGGAGGATTCGGTGTTTGTGGTAGGGAATATCGGAACTCCATATACCTCCAAAGCGCTGGAGATGAAGGAAAACTCCACAACAGTGGCGGAGATCAGTAGCTTTCAGTTGGAAACTATCGAAAAATTCGCTCCGGAGGTCAGCGCGATCCTTAATATAACAGAGGATCACCTGAACCGTCATCATACTATGGAAGAATATATCCGGGTCAAAGAACTGATCGTAAAGAACCAGACCAGGGAGAACTATTGTATCCTTAATTATGAAGATGAAGTCCTGCGGGAATTTGGAAAGCATATAGTGCCGAAAACCGTATATTTCTCCAGCGCGAGAAAACTGGAAGAAGGAATTTATCTGGATGGAGATCAGATCATCCTGAAAACAGAAAAGGAGGAGATCTCCGTTGTCCGCACCGGCGAACTGAAACTTCTTGGAACGCATAATTTTGAGAACGTGATGGCGGCTGTTGCAATGGCGTATTATGCCGGGGTGCCTATGGAAAGCATCCGCAGAAGCATCTGTGAGTTTACGGCTGTGGAACATCGCATTGAGTATGTGACGGAAAAAAATGGCGTAGTATATTATAATGATTCCAAAGGGACAAATCCCGACGCGGCCATTAAGGGGATCCAGGCCATGAACCGGCCGACGCTCCTGATCGGAGGAGGGTACGACAAAGGATCCAGTTATGATGAATGGCTGAATTCCTTTGACGGAAAAGTGCGATATCTGGTACTTATCGGACAGACAAAAGAAAAAATCCGGGATGCTGCAGACCGCCTGGGCGTCTGCCCCTGTATACTCTGCGAGGATCTGGAGGAGGCAGTGAAGGTCTGTGCTGAAAAGGCAAATCCGGGAGACGCGGTGCTTCTCTCACCTGCCTGCGCAAGCTGGGGACAGTTTGACAATTACGAGCAGCGGGGAGATATGTTTAAGGAGTATGTGAAAAATCTGAAATAATGCTGTAACTGCAGAAATAGAAAGGTTCAAAATCTGTCGGAGCGGACGGCCGGGACAGACTTTGAACCTTTTTTGAAAAGAGAGGCCATGCATATTTCCCTCCTGTTCCCTCATATGAATGAATAACATGGTGCCGGGAGGCGGACAATGGAGAAAGGCAGAAAGAACAATACCGGCAAAGCGGATCCTGCCCTGCTGACGCTGGTTTTGCTGCTGGCGGTATTCGGACTGGTGATCCTTTTCAGCGCAAGCTCTTATAACGGCAGGGTGCGTTTCCACGATACTGCCTATTATTTCAAAAAACAGTTGTTTGCTACGGCTCTTGGACTGGCCGCCATGTATGCGGTGTCCAGGATCGATTATCATCTGTTTGTGCGGACAGCTCCGGCGGCTTATCTGGCCGCCATGATTTTTTCTACCCTTGTTCTTCTGGTAGGCCGGGAGATAAACGGATCAAAAAGATGGCTGGATCTGGGTCCTTTGTCTTTTCAGCCTTCGGAATTTGCAAAAGTGGCGGTGATCCTTTTTCTGGCATGGCAGATCGGGAGGACAAAAAGCGGTACCTCCGGGATATGGTTTATGTCCAGGACCATGCTGACCCTTCTTCCTATCGTTGGTCTGGTAGGCTCCAATAACCTCAGTACCGCTATTATTATTCTGGGGATCGGAGTGCTTCTGATCTTTGTCTCTAATCCCAGATATCTTCCCTTTGTGGGAATGGGGGCGGCAGGAGCCGCTTTCGTAGCCGTATTTCTGGCAGCGGAAAGCTACCGTCTGGAGCGGCTGGCTATCTGGAGAAATCCGGAAAAATATGAAAAGGGCTTTCAGACCATCCAGGGCCTTTACGCGATTGGCAGTGGAGGACTTTTCGGAAGGGGGCTTGGAAGCAGCCTGCAGAAACTGGGGTTTGTGCCGGAAGCCCAGAATGATATGATCTTTTCCATTATCTGCGAGGAGCTGGGACTGACGGGAGCCGGGATCCTGATCCTTATCTTCGGCCTTCTCATATGGAGGCTGTGCGTGACTGCCATGCATTCCCGGGATCTGGAGGGGGCCCTGGTAAGCGCGGGCATTATGGGACACATGGCTATCCAGGTGATCCTGAATATATCAGTGGTGACGAATACCATACCTAATACAGGAATAACCCTGCCTTTTATCAGTTACGGAGGAACATCGGTAGTATTTCTTCTCGCGGAAATGGGGCTGGCGTTAAGCGTCAGCAGTCACAGGAAATAAGGAAACGCATATGATAAATGTAAGAGCCCCTTTGGGAGTGAACAGCATGGACGAAATTCGGGTTACAGGAGGAAAAGCGCTGCAGGGGAGTGTGTCTGTGCAGGGATCCAAAAACGCGGCGCTGCCTATGATGGCTGCGTCTTTGCTTCACCGGGGCGTCAGCGTACTGAGGGGATGCCCTAAAATCGCAGATGTATACTGCATGGAAGAAATCTTAAATGAGCTCGGGGCTTTGACATGGTGGAACGGGAGCGATCTGTATCTGGACTGCTCCAGGGCAGACAGGACGGAAGTTCCCGGGGACAAAACAGGAAAAATGCGCTCGTCGGTGATCCTTCTCGGAGCTATGCTGGGAAGAAACAAAAAAGGGCTTATGGGGTATCCGGGCGGCTGCGTGATCGGCAGAAGGCCCATTGACCTGCATCTTTATGTATTGAGAGAAATGGGGGCGTCTCTTGCGGCGGGAGAAGGATATATATCCGCTGTCTGCTCCCGCCTTGCAGGGACAGAAATCCTGTTTCCGAAAAGCAGTGTGGGCGCTACAGAACAGGGGATCCTGGCCGCTGTTCTGGCAGAAGGAGAGACGGTCCTCTGCCGATGCGCCTGTGAGCCCGAGATCGTCTGGCTGTGCCGTTATCTGAAGAGAATGGGAGCAAAAATTGCAGGGGAAGGAAGCAGGGAGATACGTATCCAGGGTGTGGAGACGCTGTCGGGGGGAGATATGAAGGTCCCGCCGGACAGAATCGCTGCGGGAACGTATCTCTGCGCGGCGGCGGCCACAAGAGGAAAAATCGTTATTGAGAATCCTCCGGAGGGAGAACTGGACGCTTTCCTTCAGGTATATCGGAAAATAGGTGGACAATATGAAGGGAAGAGTGGTAAACTAATAGCTGACGGAAGCAGGGTGCGTTTTCCTCTTCCATTTCTGGAAACAGAAGAATACCCGGGTTTTCCCACGGATCTGCAGTCGCCTCTTATGGCGGTGCTGGCAACGATCCCCGGAGAAAGCCACATACGGGAAAATATATTTGAAGACCGGTTCAAGCTTGCCAGGGAGCTGAATAAAATGGGCGCGTCTGTTACGGTATCCGGGCGGGACGCCTGGATCAGAGGAACTTCTTCTCTTTTTGGCTGCGAGGTTAAGGCTGAGGAACTGAGAGGAGGGGCTGCGCTTATACTGGCTGCTCTGGCCGCGCAGGGGAGTACGGTTATCAAAGGCTATTCTTTTGTCCGGCGCGGCTATGAACATATATGCAGGGATTTCGCCGCATTGGGCGGCATAATAGAAGATACAGGAACGACATGATATGAGAACATCCAAATACAGGAAAAAAATAAAGCTCACGGATAAGCAGAAGAAGATGATCGCAGGCATAGCGGCAGCAGGAGTTCTTGGCGGCGCTGTTTTTTTCTTTACCTATTTTCATGTGGAAAATGTAGAAGTCATGGGCAGCGGCCATTACACGGAAGATGAGATAAAAGAAATGATCCTGCGGGGGCCGATGGCTTCAAACTCCATACTGGCTCCCCTTCTTTATTCAAGGGAAAAAGCCGGGGACATTCCATATGTAGAGGGCTTTACAGTCAGCAGGACGGACAGAAACACGATCGTGATCAGCGTCAAGGAGAAGAAACCGGTAGGATGCATTCCCTATCTGGACAGTTACATATATTTTGACAGAAACGGAATCTTCATCGAAAGCGACAGGACCAGAGACGAAGCGGTGCCGTTTTTTGACGGCATCCAGGTGGAGCAGGTGGTGAAGGATGAGAAGCTTCCCATCGAGGATACGGTTCTGAACACTGCCGTGGCTCTCTCCACGATCTTCGCGAAAAACGATATGATACCGGATCACATACAATTTGATGACAACAGCGATATCAGCCTTCTGTATGGAGATATAACCGTGCTGCTGGGAAAAGACGAATACCTGGAAGACAAAATGACCAGAGTGATCGCTATTCTTCCCCAGCTAAGCGGACAAAAAGGCATCCTTCATATGGAAAATGTGACGAATTCCTCGAAAACCATAACTTTTGAGGCGGAGGTGGAAGAAGCCACAGCCGAAAACTGGACAGGCGGTTATGATGAAAACGGGGAGTATACCGGAGACGGGGAATATGATGAAAACGGCAGGTATGTAGGCCCCAGACCGATGTCGGCTCTCGATTACGCTTTGGAAAACTGGGTAGGCGGCTATGATGAAGAAGGAGATTATACAGGCGCGGGAGAGTATGACGCGGATATGAATTATGTAGGTCCGGCGCCGACCCAGGAGACGATCGACGCCATGGGAGACTGGACAGGCGGATATAATGAGGAGGGCGGTTTCACCGGAACAGGAGAATATGACCGGGAAGGCAATTATGTAGGACCGAATCCAAATGACGGCTCTTCAGGGGAGGACGATTCCTCAGAGGAAGATTACAGCGGGGAATCAGGTGGTTATGAGGAAGATTATGATGAGGAAGATTCCTACAGTGAAGACTCCTATAGTGAAGATTCCTACAGCGAGGATTATGGTTATGACGATTCTTACGATGAGGACTATGATTCCGGAGAGGATTACGGCTACGATGACTCCTACAGCGAGGATTACGGCGATGAAGGATACTGATGCCTGTGACGAAAATTAGTGAAAAAAGTATAAAAAAACAAAAATAGTAGTTGATTAATTGAAAAAAAAAATATATGATATACTATATGCAGGTATATACGATAACAATCGGGGAAATAAAGGAGGAAGTACATTGTTAGAGATTATGTCAAATGAAGCCGAGTCTTCCGCCAAGATCATTGTCATTGGCGTAGGCGGAGCTGGAAATAATGCTGTGAACAGAATGGTGGAAGAGACCATCGGAGGAGTGGAGTTTGTAGGCGTTAATACAGATAAGCAGGCTCTGACTCTGTGTAAAGCTCCAACAGTACTTCAGATCGGCGAGAAGATAACGAAGGGCCTCGGCGCCGGAGCACAGCCGGAAGTTGGCCAGAAGGCTGCTGAGGAGAGCATAGAAGATGTGAAACAGATCATGGAAGGCGCTGATATGGTGTTTGTCACCTGCGGTATGGGCGGCGGCACCGGAACCGGAGCGGCTCCCGTAATCGCGGCAGCAGCCAAAGAGATGGGAATCCTGACAGTAGGCGTTGTCACAAAGCCTTTCCGTTTTGAAGCCAAGACCCGTATGAACAATGCTCTTGCGGGAATTGAAAATCTGAAGAAAGCAGTGGATACACTGATCGTTATTCCAAATGATAAACTTCTGGAGATCGTAGACCGCCGGACGACTATGCCGGAGGCTCTCCGCAAAGCAGACGAAGTGCTTCAGCAGGCAGTACAGGGCATTACAGACCTGATCAATCTGCCGGCTCTCATCAATCTGGACTTTGCGGATGTTCAGACAGTTATGACAGACAAGGGAATCGCTCATATCGGTATCGGAGAAGCAAGAGGAGACGATAAAGCCATGGAAGCAGTACAGCAGGCGGTATCCTCCCCGCTTCTGGAGACAACCATCAAGGGTGCGACCCATGTGATCATCAATATTTCAGGAGATATCTCTCTGATGGATGCAAACGACGCGGCAAGTTATGTACAGGAGCTTACAGGAGACGATGCGAATATCATCTTCGGAGCTATGTATGACGATTCCGTAGCAGATTACGCAAGGATCACTGTAATCGCAACAGGATTATCCGACACGACTTCCAAACCGTCATCTTCTCTCGGAGGAAGAAGCACCTCTCCGTTTTCTGTAAGAAGATCATCGACAGCAGCCGGAAGCGGCAATACGCAGGGCGGCCTGAATATGCCTACCTTTACCATGCCGACGATGCATTCCTCTTTCGGAACAAAGGTGCCGTCCAGTACAGTACAGAAGAAGGACATCCAGATACCGGATTTTCTTAAAAACAGATAGGAAACAAAGATAAAGAAAAAGGAAAAGGACGCTGCGTTCGGCAGCGTCCTTTCTTCAGCATTTGCATGCAAAAGTACTGCATTTTGTATCCTGGCAGGTACATGCATTGTGTCCGGCAATATCAATAGCGGAAGCGGTGCATCTGCAATGCTCGTTATAAGTGCATTCCTTTGCCTTGCAGTCAATGTTGATCTTTTCACAGCCGCAATGTTCGCTCTTGGCATTTGTAACGGAATCCTTTCCCTGTTCGCGGAAGCTCTGGCAGCAGGTCTCGTCCGCGCAGCGGGCTGTGGAGCCGGCGACTTCAATGGCCCCTTTTGAACAGAGGCTGTCTTTGTTGTAAATACAGGTGGTTGCGCTGCAGTTAAGAATTGTCATATTATGCCCTCCTTGTTGATCCAGGGCTTTCGAAAGCCCGTTTGCCTCACAGAAACAATGTCTGTACAACAAAAGAGTGGAAAAACAGGCATGATTTCTGTGGGATATAACGTAGTATTTACAGAAACAAAAAAGATATTCAAAAAATACTTGACTTTGGATGCCCGCCGTGATATCGTATTACAGAACGTTGAAACAAAGCAGAGTTCCACTCTCACCTCAGCGCACGTAAGATGCGGCTCGGGTTTATATGCACACATGGATTTTCCGTGTATCAGTGGGTATAATGGGTGAGGACGCTGTCCGCGCCTTTTTTATTTCACAGGAAATGTTTTGCGTCAGCGCACGAAGTAGAGAAAGGACAGCGGCGTCAGGTTTTTGCGAGGGTGACGGATAGTCATGGTTTATCATTTATCAGGTATGGAGGTGTACTACAATTAGCAATTTAATGATTAACGAACAAATTAGAGACAAAGAGGTACGTCTGATCGGAGCAGACGGCGCGCAGTTAGGCATTATGTCTGCAAGAGAGGCTATGTTTAAAGCACAGGAAGCAGGATTGGATCTGGTGAAGATCGCGCCTCAGGCGAAGCCTCCGGTTTGCAAGATCATTGATTACGGAAAATATCGATACGAGCTTTCCCGCAAAGAAAAGGAAGCGAAGAAAAAACAGAAAACAATTGATATTAAAGAGGTACGTCTTTCTCCGAATATTGATACCAATGACTTGAAGACAAAAGTAAACGCGGCCAGAAAATTCCTTTCAAAGGGAGACCGCGTGAAAGTTACTCTGCGTTTCCGCGGAAGAGAGATGGCTCATATGGCCAGCAGCAAACATGTGCTTGACGACTTTGCGGAACTTCTGGCAGATGTGGCTGTAGTGGAGAAGGCTCCAAAGGTAGAAGGCAGAAGCATGACCATGTTTCTCAGTGAAAAACGTTAGGCAGTTACTGCACGTCTCCGCTTGGAAAGCGGAACGGCAGTATTGTTCAATACAAAACAGAACCATTGAATTAAGGAGGAAATAGAAATGCCCAAGATTAAAACATGCAGAGCAGCAGCAAAGCGCTTCAAAAAAACTGGTACCGGAAAAATCATGAGAAATAAAGCTTACAAGAGCCATATCTTAACAAAGAAATCT
>DWVA01000322.1 GCA_019120475.1 Candidatus Blautia intestinipullorum
TCCGGCTGCCTTAAGTATCAGCTATACTACAAGTACGGCAGATCAGGTGGACCGTATGCTGGGAACACTGGACATCGTGATCGTCGTCCTCATCGTTTCCGCAGGTATGCTCGCCTTTGTGGTTCTTTACAATCTGAATAATATCAATATCACGGAAAGGCAGAGAGAGCTTGCCACATTAAAGGTGCTTGGTTTCTACGATCTGGAAGTTTCCGAGTATGTGCTCAGGGAAAATATCCTCCTTACCATAGGGGGTATCCTGTGCGGCGCGGGACTGGGCGTTCTGCTCCACCGTTACGTGATTGTTACAGTGGAGGTGGACGCGGTGATGTTCGGGCGGGAGATACGTCCGGTAAGTTTTCTTTACTGCGCTGCCATCACCGGGATTTTTTCCGTCATCGTCAATATCTTTATGCACAGAAAGATGAAGAAGATTAATATGGTGGAATCCCTGAAGTCTGTGGAATGATGTGGGAAATCTGTGAATTTTGCGGAATCCTGCTTGACAACTGCCTGAATTGCGATTATAGTAATTTTCATGAAATCATGAGCAATTAAAGCGGAAAGGCAGAGAAAAAGAGGAGTAGGCAGCGTTCCCTGTCAGAGAGGAATCCCCCTGGGCTGGAAGGGATTTTCAGGAAGAAGCTTCTGAAGGTAGCTTTGGAGCCGGAAAGCTGAGAAAGATGCAGGTAAGCTTTCACGTATCCCGCGTTAAGGGAGAATGAGGTATGCGGATATTCCGCATAAAGAAGGTGGTACCGCGGTGAAAATCGCCCTTCACACAGAAATGTGTGAAGGGTTTTTTAATACCTTTACAGCAGAGTGATGATTAAGGAGGAATTTTATGAGCAAAGAACTTGCAAAGACTTATGACCCGAAAGGACTGGAAGAGCGTCTGTACAAAAAATGGATGGACAACGGATACTTCCACGCAAAAGTAAATCCTGACAAAAAACCTTTTACGATCGTAATGCCGCCGCCCAATGTTACCGGGCAGCTCCATATGGGCCATGCCCTGGATGAGACCATGCAGGATATTCTGATCCGTTTCAAGAGAATGCAGGGATACGAGGCTTTGTGGCAGCCGGGCACAGATCATGCGGCTATCGCTACAGAAGTTAAAGTTATAGAAAAGCTGAAAAAAGAAGGCATAGACAAAAATGAGATCGGCCGTGAGGAATTTCTGAAGCATGCCTGGGCCTGGAAGGAAGAGTACGGCGGAAAGATCATCAATCAGTTAAAGAAGCTGGGCGCTTCCGCGGACTGGGAGAGAGAAAGGTTCACCATGGACGAGGGGTGCTCCAGAGCCGTTCAGGAAGTATTTATCAAACTTTATGAAAAAGGCTATATTTACAAAGGCTCCAGGATCATCAACTGGTGTCCGGTATGCCAGACGTCTATTTCTGACGCCGAGGTAGAACATGAGGATCAGGACGGCTTCTTCTGGCATATCAATTATCCTATCGTTGGAGAGGAAGGACGTTTTGTAGAAATCGCTACCACACGTCCGGAAACGCTTCTGGGCGATACGGCTGTAGCTGTGAATCCGGATGACGAGCGGTATAAGGATCTGGTAGGAAAGATGCTGAAGCTTCCCCTGACAGACCGCCAGATTCCTGTGATCGCCGACGAATATGTAGATAAGGAATTTGGAACCGGCTGCGTAAAGATCACTCCGGCTCACGACCCAAACGACTTTGAGGTTGGAAAGCGCCATAATCTTCCTGAAATCAATATTATGAACGACGACGCCACCATCAATTCTCTTGGTGGAAAATACGCGGGCATGGACCGCTACGAGGCCAGAAAAGCAATGGTGGAGGATTTAAAGGAGCAGGGGCTTCTGGTAAAAGTGGTTCCTCACAGCCACAGCGTGGGAACCCATGACCGCTGCGGAACTACGGTAGAACCTATGATCAAGCCTCAGTGGTTCGTGCGTATGGACGAGATGGCAAAGGCGGCTATAGAAGTCCTGAATACAGGAGAACTGGAATTTGTTCCCCAGAGCTTTGGAAAAACTTATCTCCACTGGCTGGAAAACATCCGAGACTGGTGTATTTCCCGTCAGCTCTGGTGGGGTCACAGAATCCCCGCTTATTACTGCGACGAGTGCGGGGAAGTGGTTGTTGCCAGAGAGATGCCGAAGAAATGTCCGAAATGCGGATGCGCCCATCTTCATCAGGACGAAGACACCCTTGATACCTGGTTCAGCTCCGCCCTCTGGCCTTTCTCTACTCTGGGATGGCCGGACAAAACACCGGAACTGGAATATTTCTATCCTACAGATGTGCTCGTAACAGGATATGACATTATCTTTTTCTGGGTTATCCGTATGGTATTTTCCGCTCTGGAACAGACCGGAAAGGCGCCTTTCCATCATGTACTGATCCATGGGCTTGTGCGCGACTCCCAGGGAAGGAAAATGAGCAAATCGCTTGGAAACGGAATCGATCCCCTGGAAGTCATTGATAAATACGGCGCGGACGCTCTGCGTCTCACTTTGATCACCGGAAACGCTCCTGGAAACGATATGCGTTTTTACTGGGAAAGAGTAGAGTCCAGCCGTAATTTCGCGAATAAGATCTGGAACGCTTCCCGGTTTATCATGATGAATCTGGAAGGACGCCAGGTGAAAGAACCGGAAAATCTGAAGGCTCTCTGTCCGGAAGACCAGTGGATTCTGTCCCGCCTGAACACAGTGATCAGGGAAGTAACGGAAAACATGGATAAGTATGAACTGGGTATTGCCGTTCAGAAAGTTTACGATTTCCTGTGGGACGAGCTCTGCGACTGGTATATTGAAATGGCGAAGGTGCGTCTGTGGAAAGCTGAGGAAAACCCGGATGCGGCAGGCGAGGCACTGTGGACACTGCGCACCGCTCTTACAGAAGGGCTGAAGCTTTTGCATCCTTTTATGCCGTTTATTACAGAAGAGATCTACTGTACGCTTCTTCCGGATGAGGAATCCATCATGATTTCTTCCTGGCCGGAGTACAGAGAGGAAAGAAGTTTCCCGGAAGCGGAAAAAGCCGTGGAGGGATATAAAGAGGCAGTAAGAGGAATCAGAAACCTCCGCACAGAGATGAACGTACCTGCGAACAGAAAGACCAGCCTTATCATCGTGGGAAAAAATCAGGAGATTTGTGAAAGATATGAAAAATGCAGGAAATCCTTTGTGAATCTGGCCTCCGCCAGCGACATCCATGTACAGGAGACAAAAGAAGGCGTAGGCGAAGACGCTGTTTCCGTAGTGGTTTCCAACGCGGTTGTATATCTGCCTCTGGAAGATCTGGTAGACAGAGAAAAAGAAATCGAGCGTCTGAAAAAAGAACAGGAGCGCCTGAAAAAAGAAATTGCCCGCTGCAGCGGTATGCTTGGAAATCCTAATTTCGTAAACAAAGCGCCTGCGGCAAAGGTGGAGCAGGAGAAAGAAAAACTCCAGAAATACGAAGAAATGATGGAAAAGGTAAACATGCAGCTGAAACAGATGGAAAAGTAATAAAGGAGCAATAGAATGAAATGGTATGATGTGTGCAACAAGGTATCTCTGCTGCTTCATGCGCTTTTCAGCGCAGTGGGATATTTCCTGATCGAAGCGATCAGCAGACATTCTTTCTCAGAGGCATGGACCTATATGACTGACAGGCCTCTGGTATTTGCATATAACACAGCGTTTATTTTCACAACGACTTTGATCGTGTACCTGTTCCGCAGAAGATGCTTCCTGCGTGTCCTTCTGGCAATCTTCTGGCTTCTTCTGGGCGTGATCAACGGCGTGATCCTTGCAAACCGCGTAACGCCTTTTACCGGACCGGATCTTCACCTTCTGACAGACGGAATGGCGCTTTTGGAAAAGTATCTTCCGGCCTGGGGAGTAACGGTGGCGCTGGTGGTGCTGGGCTTCCTTGCTCTGGTGCTTCTGGCGCTGCTTATCAAGGGACCGCGGTATAAAGGGAAACTGAAGTACCGTTACAATATTCCCCTTATATTGGCGGGGGTGGCCGCGTTTGGAGGAATCACGCAGCTTGCCCTGGAAAAGAGAGTTCTTTCCAATTACTTTGGAAACATCGCCTTCGCCTATGAAGATTACGGATATCCTTACTGTCTGGCGACAACGATCTTCAATACGGGAATCAGCTGTCCGAGAGATTATTCGGAAGAGGAGATCAGCCGTATTGAAAAAACAGAGGACAGTCTGCCGGAAACGAAGACAGAGGATCTTCCGAACATTATTTTTGTACAGTTGGAATCTTTCTTTGATCCTACCCTTGTAAACTATCTGGATATATCGGAAGATCCTATCCCTACATTCCGCAGTCTGATGGAAGAGTATACGTCCGGCTATTTTAAAGTCCCGTCAGTGGGAGCCGGTACAGCGAATACGGAATTTGAGTCCATTACGGGAATGAGCATGCATTATTTCGGCCCTGGCGAATATCCATACAAGAGTATCCTGAAGGAAACCACCTGTGAAAGCGCTCCTTATATATTAAGCGGCCTTGGATACTCCACTCATGCGATACATAACAACGAGGCAAACTTTTACGGAAGACGATCCATCTTCCCCAACCTGGGCTTCGATACGTTTACATCAGCGGAGTACATGCCGGAGGAGAATGACAAAAATGAGTTGGGCTGGACAAAGGACCGGGTGCTGACGGACGAGATCATAAAATGTCTGGATTCCACAGAGGATCAGCCGGACTATGTGTACACGATTTCCGTACAGGGCCATGGAGCCTATCCTGACGAGCCGGTCCTGGAGGATCCGGAGATTACTGTCTCGGGAGCTCCTACAGAGGCAAAGAACAACCAGTGGGAATACTATGTGAATGAGATCCGCGAAATGGATGATTTTGTCAAGGAGCTTGTGGAAGCTCTGGAGGATTATCCGGAAGACGTGGTCCTGGTATTGTACGGCGATCATCTGCCCACAATGGATCTGAAGGTGGAGGATCTGGAGAACAAATATCTATTCCAGACGGAATATGTTATCTGGGATAATTTTGGTCTGGAGAAAAAAGACGTCAATCTGGCGTCCTATCAGATCGCCGCTGAGGTTATGGACCGGGTTGGAATCCATGAGGGCACTATTTTCCGTTACCACCAGGCAAGAAGAAACACCAGAAATTATCAGGTGGATCTGGAAACTCTGCAGTACGACCTGCTTTATGGCGAACAGTATTCCTACGGAGGAGAAAGCCCGTATAAGAGAACAAAAATGCGGCTGGGTCTTTATGACGTAACCCTGGATTCTCTGGAACTGATCTCCAGCGCCGACTATACTTACCGGATCACTGGAACAAACTTTACTCCTTCCAGCCAGGTAAAACTGAACGGTGACTGGTACGATACCGTTTATGTCAATCCTACCACGCTTCTGATCTCAGGAACAGAACTGGACGACTTCGACAGGCTTTCCGTGGTGCAGCGAAGCAACAGCTCCACCAGAAAGGCGCTCAGCAAGAGCTACGACCGGTCCTGTTACATGCTGTACAGCGAAAATAAATGGAAGCTTCCGGCGGATGATGAATAATCCTGGCGAATAAAAGATTACGATTAGTACTGGACATCTTCCACCACTCATATATAATGATATCGTAACGGTATTTCGGGAGCAGGAGTTCCCGGAACCGCTGCGAATACATTATAGATGAAGTGGTGGATTTTTTATGAATTACGAAGAAGCAGTTGCATATATTGAAGAAACTCCTAAATTTACTACAAAAAACAAGCTTTCCCATACAAAGGAATGTCTCAGGAGACTGGGAGATCCGCAGAAGGCGTTTAAAGTCATTCATGTGGCGGGAACCAACGGAAAAGGAAGCACCTGCGCTTTCCTGGCCTCCGTATTCAGAGCGGCAGGCTGTTCCTGCGGCCTTTTTACATCACCGCATCTGGTGACGATCAATGAACGCTTCCAGATCAATGAAACCGATGTGGATGATGATACTTTTCTGGCGGCTTTCCGCAAAGTAAAGTCCCTGGCGGACGAGCTGGTGGCAGAGGGCAGCTACCATCCCACATATTTTGAGATGCTGTTTCTGATGGGAATGGTGATCTTTGCCCAGGCAGGCGTGGAATATGTAGTGCTGGAAACAGGACTGGGCGGAAGGCTGGACGCTACGACGGCAGTGGAAGATCCTATTGCCTGTGTGATCACCTCCATCAGCCTGGATCATATGCAGTATCTTGGAAATACAGTTGGAGAAATCGCCGGGGAGAAGGCGGGGATCATCGTTCCGGGGGTGCCGGTCATATATGACGGAAATTCCCGGGAAGCGGCGGAGGTGATCCGGGATCAGGCGGTCAGACTGGGAGCGCCTTTCTTCGAAGTGAAGAGAGAAGATACGGAAATTCTGCGAAATACCAGGACGGGCATTGATTTTTCGATGAAGAATGGGTATTATGGAAACACAATATTTACCATACCTTTTATCGCCGGATATCAGGTGATGAACGCAGCTCTTGCGGTAAAGACCCTGGAGATTTTGAGAGATCAGGCGGAGATTCCTGCGGATGCGGTCCGAAAAGGGCTTGAGGAGACAAGGTGGCAGGGACGTATGGAGACGGTGCTGCCCGGTGTGATCGTAGACGGGGCGCATAACGAAGACGGTGTGGAAAAATTTGTAGAAACAGCGGAACATTTCCAGAAAGAATATCCTCTGACGCTGCTGTTTTCCGCAGTGGAAGATAAAGACTATACAGACATGATCAGAACAATACTTGGAAGGATACATTTCCGGCATGTGATCGTAACCCAGGTAGGAGGCTGCCGGAAAGTGCCGGCAGAGGAACTGGCCCGGATCTTCCGGCAGGAAGGATGTACTTCTGCAAAAGCCTGCGGCGATGCAGAGGAGGCGTTTCGGGAGGCTCTGGAAGAGAAGGAGGAGAACGGAATCCTGTTCTGCGTAGGTTCGCTGTACCTGGTGGGAAAGATAAAAGAACTGCTCCGGAAGAATAAGGAGGAAATATGATCGATTACGAGGAGGAACTGAAGAAATTTGAGCCATGTATGGATGTTAAGGATACGGAAGGGGCGATTTACGAAAGAGAGCTTACCGATATTCTGGACGTACTGCAGGAGGTTTTAAGAGAGGCAAAAAGCAACAGGCGTGTAAAATAAAGGAGATACTGATGAATTGTATGAATTGCGGCGCTTTTCTTACAGATATGGACCTGGATTACTGTCCAAGCTGTGGGTATAATGTGCTGATTCAGAAAAAAGTAGATTATCTTTCAAAAAGCTTTTATAATCAGGGACTGGAAAAAGCAAGTATCCGGGATCTGTCAGGAGCGATCGCTTATTTGAAACAGAGTCTTATCTACGATAAAAAGAATATACAGGCAAGGAATCTTCTGGGACTGGTATATTTTGAAACAGGAGAGGTAGTGGCGGCCCTGAGCGAATGGGTGATCAGCAAAAACCTCCAGCCAAGCAGAAATCTTGCGACGGAATACATTCAGATCCTGCAGGCGAATTCCAACAAGCTTACGGCGATCAATAAAACGATCCGCAAATATAATCACGCGCTTCTTTTGTGCAGGGAAGGACATGAAGATATGGCGGCGATACAGCTTAGAAAGATCCTTACTCAGAATCCGAAGCTGATCAAAGGATATCATCTGCTGGCCCTGATCCAGATAAAAAATGAGGAGTGGAACAGAGCGAGAAGGACTTTGCGCAAGGCGGCCAAGATTGATAAGACAAATACGACCACTTTAAGATTTTTAAGGGAGGTAGATGAGCAGACAGGCGTTCCTACCCGGCTGGAAAAGAGAAAAAAAGGAATTTTTCATTCAGAATCCGGAAAATCGCAGGATTATGATGTGCCGGACAATGAATTTGTCGTACAGACTCCGGTATACCGGGAACATTCGAAAATTCCTGTGTTTCTGCTCCTTATGTCGGGAATCGTAGCCGGAGCGGCGGCATTCTGGCTTCTGGCGGTTCCTGCCATACGTCAGGGCATTTATCAGGAGGCAAACCAGCAGATCGTACAGTACAGCGAATCCCTGGCTACTCAGGGCGCGGAGCTGACAAAAGCCCAGGGCGAGGCCCAGGAATCCGGAGATACGGCAGAGGCCGTTTCAGAGCAGCTTGCACAGGAACAGGAAAAAAGCCAGAGCTATGAGGCGCTTCTGACAGCCTATTCCTATATGCAGCAGGGCAGCCTGGATGAGGCGGCGCTGGCTCTTCAGAATGTGAAAGCAGACGTTCTTCCGGACTCTCTGAAATCCATTTATGAGTCAGTGAGGGACGCCACCGGCGTATCCGGAACAGGCGATACCCAGGATACTTCTTCTGATGACGGGAGCGGCGGGGACGGATCTTCTGACGGGAGCGGTTATGAAGACACCGGCTATGAAGAGGATTATTCCGAAGATTACTCTGAGGACAGCTACTCAGAGGACTACTATGATGAATCTTATTACGATGAGTATTACGAATAAAAACGATACAAAAGAGAAACCTCCGGACTGGGGATGTGCAGAGATGCACATCCTTTTTTCGATTGTGAAAAGCAGATATTTCCGGAGAATGATCCCAAAAAACATGTATAGAATAAAAAATAAGGGGGAAAATGTAGAATGAGCGAAATTTTTGAACTGGAGGGTTCGCTGCTTACAGTCCGTCTGCCGGCAGAGGTGGATCATCCGGTGTCGGATCTCATCCGGCGGAAGTCCGACAGAATCATGGAGGATACTTATATCCGGACTATGGTGTTTGACTTCCGGCAGACATGTTTTATGGACAGTTCCGGGATCGGGCTGTTAATGGGCCGCTACAAGGCTTTGGGAATGCGTCAGGGCTGTATCCGGGCGGTGCAGGTCAGCAGTCATATAGACAGGCTTCTGCATCTGTCCGGAGTCCACCGGTATATCGAAATTGAGAAGATTCAGGAAGAGGGGAAGGTATAATGGAAAACACCAATGAAATGACTTTGATCTTTGACAGCCGTCCTGTAAACGAGGGACTGGCGAGAGTTGCGGCGGCATCTTTTTTTACGCAGCTGAATCCCACGCTGGAAGAAGTGGCGGATGTAAAAACAGCGGTATCCGAGGCAGTGACCAACTGTATTATCCATGGGTATGAGGGCGAAGTACATAAGATACGGATGGATCTCCGGCTGAAAGGAAGAGAGCTTTATGTGGATATTGCTGACAAAGGAGCCGGGATCGCCGATATAAAAAAAGCAATGGAGCCTCTTTTTACCACAAAACCGGAAAAGGACAGGTCAGGAATGGGATTTACTTTTATGGAAGCGTTTATGGATGAGGTCACTGTAGAATCAAAAGTAGGGGAGGGCACTTCTGTCCACATGAAAAAAACAATCCAAAGGTAAAGGTGAAAAATGGAACATACTCTTGCTCTGATAGGACGTGCGCACCAGGGGGATAAAAAGGCAAGAGATACATTATTTGAGGAAAATACAGGGCTGATCTACAGTGTGGCAAAAAGGTTCCTGGGACGGGGCGTGGAAATGGAAGACCTGTTTCAGATCGGCAGCATAGGACTTTTAAAAGCCGTCGATAAATTTGACGCCGGATACCAGGTGAAATTCTCTACTTACGCAGTGCCTATGATCGCCGGAGAGATCAAAAGATTCCTTCGCGACGACGGGATGCTGAAGGTAAGCCGTTCACTTAAAGAAAATCATTATAAGATTTACCAGACAAGAGAAAAAATGGAAAACAGCCTGGGAAGAGAGCCGACGGTGGGAGAACTGGCAGAAGCCCTGGGGATCCTGCCGGAGGAACTGACTATGATCATGGAAGCGGGAGCGGAGGTTGAGTCTATCTACCGTCCTGTTTACCAGGGAGAGGGAACGAAAATCCCGCTGATAGATAAGCTGCCTGAAAAGGAGGACGGGCATGAGCGGATTCTGAACAGGATCTTTCTGGAAGAAATCCTGGGAAAGCTGGAGTCCCAGGAGCGCCGGCTGATCTATATGAGATACTTTCAGGATATGACGCAGACGGAAATCGCAGGCTGTCTGGGCGTTTCCCAGGTTCAGGTATCCAGAATGGAAAAAAGGATCCTTAAACGGCTGAAAAAGATTCAGGAAGAACGCTGACAGGGATTCTGGGATTCCGCTTTTTTTCTGTTTCTGTCTTCCACAATGGCGGCGTTTACATCGTCTTCATACTTTCTCATCTGAACCTGCATGGGGGTCGGATCAGAAGTGATCTTCATGTGACCGAAATGATTAAAGAAAAACAGCACTCCAAGCCCCAGCCCAATGGAGTAACAGACTTCCAGGATGGTAAAGCCGCTGGAATTTTCTCCGGTGACCTGGGTATAAATCTGGGAAAAAAGCGTGGCTACGTCTGCGTCTGTATTAAAAGTCATGATGGAAAAGGCGGCTCCGAAAAAAGAGGCGAGGCAGATAAATGCGATCTTAAGAAAATGGAACACAAGATGCCGGGGTGCCGCTTTTTCGTAGGTCAGGATAAAGTCGGTTTCTCCAAGGGGCGTGATATCAAGATCCGGCTGCTTTTGCCGTATCAGCTCGATCAGATCCATAACGGACATCACATAGCGCCCTGGCTTTCCGGGATCAAGATTTATTACGGGAAGCACCCGGAGACGGTTCAGCAGCTTGGGATTTGTACAGGACATCTTGGCAATATCCTGCAGGTATACATGAGGATGGTGAACTTCAATATTCGCGTCCAGTTGGAGATATAATATATCGCTCATGACAGAAAGTCCTTTCCACTGATTTATTCTTTCATTTTGGGCCGGAAAATAAGACTGGCCAGGTAGGAAAAAATAAGAGCGGCGGATACGCCTGCCGCACATGCAGTAAAACCGCCGGTAAAAAGCCCGAGGAGCCCGTCCTGATCAATGGCTTTTTTCATACCTGTCCAGAGTATATTTCCGAATCCGAGAAGCGGAACGGAGGCGCCGGCTCCGGCATACTCCGTCAGAGGCTGATAAATTCCTGCTGCGCTGAGTACGACTCCCGAGCAGACAAGCAGCACCATTACCCTTCCCGGCAGAAGCTTTGTTTTGTCAAGAAGGATCTGGACGAGGGCGCAGATAACGCCGCCCACCCAGAACGCGTTTAGATAATCCATGATCTTCATCCTCCAATCTTTGTCAGATGTCTGTACAGCCGTTAGATTTACGGCAGGGAAAGTCCGCATGTTCTATTACAATACCATGAGCGATACCGGGAACAGAGGCGCCTTCGTTATAGCTTACTTTGGAAAGCATGGCTCCTGTGGGAACAAAAAGCACCCGTTTCCAGTTCCCGGACGCCACCTGCGGCAGAATATGGGCGGCAAGGACCGCGGCGGAACATCCGCATCCGCTTCCTCCGGAATGGGTATCCTGAGCTTTATTGTCATAGATCAGAAGGCCGCAGTCCTGATGGACGGCAGCGGCGTCAAAGCCTTCGCGGGAAAGGAGGTCCAAAAGGATTTTCTGTCCGACTTCACCCAGATCTCCGGTGATGATAAGGTCATAGTCCGAAACCGTACGGCAAAAATCCCGGAGATTCCGGCAGATCGTATCGCAGGCCGCAGGAGCCATACAGCCGCCCATATTTAAGGAATCCCGGAGCCCGAAGTCCACGATCCTACCAGTGGTAATTCCTGTAATGACAGCGAAGCCGTCTTTGCTTTGGATGGATGAAAGCCTCTTTTCCTCCGGCGGGCGGGGACCTATGACGCAGGCTCCGCTTCCTGTGACTGTCCATGTGGCGGACAGAGGTCTCTGGTTTCCGTAGCTTAAGGGATACCGGAATTCTTTTTCCGCTGTGGCAAAATGACTGGAGGTAGCGCATAAAATATGTTCGCCATAACCGGCGGCGACAGCCATAGAGCCCAGAGAAAGAGCTTCACCCATAGTAGAGCAGGCGCCGTAAAGCCCGTAATAGGGAAGCCCCAGATCCGCTATGCCGAAAGAAGAGGCGATCGTCTGAGCAAGGAGATCTCCGGCAAATACCATGCGGATATCCTGAATCTTCAGTCCGGCTTTTTGGATGGCGAGAGAGGCTGTTTCCTTCTGCAGGGAACTTTCCGCTTCCTCCCAGGTCTCCATACCAAACATAGGATCGCGGCATATTTTATCAAACTTTTTTTTGAGAGGGCCCTCGCCCTCTTTTTTTCCTACAACAGAGGCCGCGCTTTCGATATAGACAGGACGGGAAAATGAAATACTGGATGAACCAAGCACATTTCCGGGATTCATACTGTCACCTCCAGAAACTGAAATAGATAATAGATAATGCCGATTCCCCAGGAACTGAGGATTCCATACAGGATCACAGGCCCTGCAATAGTAAAGATTTTGCACCCGATGCCGAAAATCTGTCCTTCCGACCGGAATTCAATAGCTGATGACGCTACGGAATTGGCAAAGCCGGTAATAGGTACGAGCCCTCCGGCGCCGCCGAATTTTCCGATCTTAGGATAAATATTCAGCCCGGTAAGGAGCACGCTGAGAAAGATCAGTATCAGGGAACACCAGCTTCCTGCTGTTTCGGCGTCTGTTCCCAGTTCCCGGGCCGTATTTAAGATCCACTGTCCGGCTGTGCAGATAAGACCTCCCGTCAGAAAAGCTTTTGCCATATTTGCGGCAAGGCTGTGAGAAGGGGTGACGCTTTTTACATATTGTTCATATTCTTTTGGATTTTTTTGATATTCTTCAGATGTCATAACTTTTTCCTTTCCTGGTGAAAATAAGTCTTTCTTATTTTTCTTTTGACAATACTGCTGATTGTACATATAATGAATGAGTCCTGCGCCTGTCATACGGGCGGCGGCGGGACAATGGGTCCGGCCGGTCTTTGACCTTTGCGGCGGGATCAGGCGGACCGTATCATGTAGAGATAATAAATAAAAGTTCCGATGCATTTGCCGGCGGCAATGCAGATAATAACGGCCGGAAGCCCCTGGGAAAGCCGGATGCGCCGGGCAAAGACCGGAAACATGTCGGCAACCTCCGCAAGAGCCAGAATCCAGCTCCCAAGGAAGAAGCCGGAGAATAGACCCAGGGCAGCCAGAAAGAAGGAGCCGAGAGGAAGGGAAAAGCGGAACAGCACAAACAGATTTCCGAAAATGATACCTAAAAGAGCGGCGTCTTCATATAACATGACGTGGTCTCCTGTGTGAGTGATCCCCGCATAGCGGGGAATAATAGAAAGCCCGATGAGAAGGCCGGCTACGCCGCTGGCGATCACGATACCGGAACAAAGTCCGAGAAATCCCAGAAATAACTGCTGCCACATAGGAAATCCTCCTTTCATTGCTGGTTATTATGTGGAAAAAAACAGGGAAAAATACGCGAAATCTTAAAAAAAAATGAAAACCTGTACTTTTCTTTCATCGGATAGTATAATAATTTAAGAAATTCAGGAACAGTAAACTATGGTGCAGGAGGTTTGCGTATGTACGACGCATTTTCCCGGATGGAGTTATTATTGGGACAGGCGGGAGTAGACCGTCTCGGAAGGGCGAAAATTGCCGTATTCGGACTTGGAGGAGCAGGGTCTTACGTTGTGGAGGCGCTTGCCCGCTGCGGTGTGGGCAGCCTTACATTAGTAGACCATGAATCTGTGTCCGCTACAAATATCAACAGACAGCTTTTTGCCCTGCAGTCCACTATTGGGAGAAAAAAGGTGCAGATCGCGAAGGAAAGAGTCAGAGACATTGATGAAAACATCCTGGTGCATACATATGAGACTTTCTATAATGAGGATACGGCAGGAATGTTTGATCTGAGAGCTTTTGATTATGTGGTGGACACCATTGATACGATATCGTCGAAGATCCTCCTGATCCAGCAGGCAAAAGCCTGCCATACGCCTGTTATTTCCTGCCTTGGGACGGAAGGAAGAATGAATCCTTTCAGATTTGAGATCGGGGACATTTCAAAAACAAGCGCATGTCCCGCGGCGAAAGCCATGCGGACAGAACTCAGGAAAAAAGGAATACGGAAGGTGAAAGTACTGTATTCCCGCGAAAGACCCCGCAGACTGCCGGAATTACATGGAAAAAGAGAAAATGGAGAAAATCCTGCGGCGGGAAGTATCGCCTTTGTGCCCAGCGTGGCAGGAATGCTGATCGCGGGGGAAGTAGTGAGAGATCTTCTGGCAGACAATCCCAAGAAACAGATCTTCCAGAAAAAGGAGGTATAAAAGAAGGGGATTTTCTGCATAAATTAAAATGGAAAGATAGAGGATGAAAATCTGTGAAAGAAGAAATCAGACAGAAATTTTGCGAGTTAATTGGAAAAGAGAGAGTACTATTTGAGGAGCCTATGAGCCGCCATACCACTTTCCGTATCGGCGGTCCGGCGGAGGTTTTTCTGATGCCGGAATCTTACGGGCAGATACAGAAAATCCTGAAACTGTGCCAAAAAGAAAAGATTCCCTTTTTTATTCTGGGAAACGGAAGCAACCTTCTGGTAAGCGACTCCGGATACCGGGGCGTGATCATCCAGATGGATCGCAATATGGGAGAGATCCGTCTGGAAGGCAATGAGATCCGCGCATGTGCGGGAGCTCTTCTGTCTTCCATCGCCGCGGCTGCCAAGAAAGCCTCTCTGACCGGATTTGAATTTGCCGGTGGGATCCCCGGCACTCTTGGAGGAGCGGTAATGATGAACGCCGGCGCTTACGGCGGAGAAATGAAGGATGTTTTAAAAGAAGTCACAGTTATGGATGCAGAGGGAGACATTATCGTACTTCCGGCGGATAAACTGGAAATGGGATACCGCACAAGCATCATAAAGACGGCGGGATATCTGGTCCTTGAAGCAGTGATCTCCCTGGAAAAAGGACGGGAGGAAGAGATCCAGGCGAAAATGAAGGAACTGGCGGACCGCAGGGTAGAAAAGCAGCCGCTGGAATTCCCAAGCGCCGGAAGCACCTTCAAGCGTCCGGAGGGATATTTTGCCGGAAAACTGATCATGGACAGCGGTCTGGGAGGATACCGGATCGGAGGAGCCCAGGTATCGGAAAAACACTGCGGATTTGTTATCAACGCAGGAGGGGCTACGGCCAAGGACGTGGTGGAACTGATGGATCATATCATCAATACCGTAAAAGAAAAGTTCGGCGTGACTCTGGAACCGGAAGTAAGATTTTTGGGGGATTTTGACAGGAGATAAAGTATGCGGCTTGTGATTGTTACCGGATTATCCGGCGCAGGAAAAACGACTGCGCTGAAAATGCTGGAGGATGCGCGCTATTTCTGCGTGGATAATCTTCCTATTCCCCTGATGGGGAAATTTGTATCGCTGATGGCCGGAAGCCAGGGAGAAGAGGTACAGAATGCAGCTATCGGAATTGACGCCAGAAGCGGACGCGCGTTAGATGAGCTGGAAGTGGAGCTTGACAAATTAAGCCGGCTGGGACAGAAATTTGAAATTCTGTTTCTGGACGCAGACGACAGGGTCCTTGTAAAACGATATAAAGAGTCAAGAAGAAGCCACCCGCTGGCAATGGCAGGGAGGGTAGACGAAGGAATCCGCCAGGAGCGGAAAAAAATGGAATTTCTCAAGGAAAGAGCGGATTATATCATTGATACCACCCATCTGCTCACCAGGGAACTGCGTAAGGAAATAGACCGGATCTTTGTAGACAATGGCAAATTCCGGAATATGGTGATTTCAGTGCTTTCTTTTGGATTTAAGTACGGAATTCCCGAAGATGCGGATCTTGTCTTTGACGTCCGTTTCCTTCCAAATCCTTATTATGTGGACGAGCTTCGTCCCCATACAGGAATGGATGAGGATGTCTATCAGTATGTAATGGACAATCAGGTGGCAAGGGAATTCGCCGTAAAACTTGAGGACATGGTAAAGTTTTTGATCCCGAACTATGTAAAGGAAGGGAAAACCAGCCTGGTGATCGCCATCGGATGCACCGGCGGAAAGCACCGCTCTGTCACCTTGGCAAGAGTGCTTTATGACCGCCTGCTGGAAACAAAAGAATACGGAATCCGGCTGGAACACCGGGACATTGGCAAGGACGCCCTGCTGAAAAAATAGATCCCGTGGAAAGCGGAAATCCAGGATAGAACAGGAGAGAACGGAAATTGTCTTTTTCAGGGATGGTGAAGGAAGAACTTTCCAGACAGACCAGTACGGCAAGACACTGCAATATTGCGGAAACTGCGGCGCTTTTAAGCGCCTGCGGGAAACTGACAGCCAGAGGAACGCTGCGTATGCAGACAGAAAATTCAGCGGTTATAAGAAAATACTTTACATTGTTGAAGAAAACCTTTAATATAGAGACAGAAATCGCCGTCCGCGAAAGCCGTCAAATGAAGAAGGGGCATGTGTATTATGTTGAACTGGTGGATAAGCAACAGATCCGCACGCTGCTTCTTGGTACCAAGCTTTCTGTGGACAGGGCGGACGGAGCGGCGCTCTGTCTGGAAAACAGTCTGATCACACAGCAGACCTGTTGCAAAAGAGCGTTTATCCGCGGCGCTTTTCTTGCGTCCGGTTCTATGAGTGACCCGGAAAAGGGTTATCATTTTGAAATCGTATGTCCGGATGAGAGAAAGGCGGGGCAGCTCCAGATGCTGATTCGCAGTTTCCATATTGACGCCAAGGTTGTCCAGCGCAAAAAATCATATGTGGTCTATGTGAAAGAAGGCGCGCAGATTGTGGACATGCTGGCCGTCATGGAGGCGAACGTTGCGCTGATGAATCTGGAAAATATACGTATATTGAAGGAAATGCGCAATTCCGTAAACCGAAAAGTAAACTGTGAAATGGCAAATATCAATAAAACGGTAAATGCGGCAGTGAAGCAGATTGAAGACATAAAGTTGATTGAAAGCAAAATGGGTTTTCATAACCTGAATGAAGGTCTTGCAGAGATTGCTGAACTCAGGCTGCAGTATCCGGAAGCTACACTAAAAGAATTAGGTATGATGTTAAACCCGCAGGTGGGGAAATCAGGAGTGAATCACCGTCTGAGAAAACTCAGCAGTATCGCTGATGAGCTGCGGGTCAACAAGGAGGAGTTATTATGATTAAAAAACCAATCACCATTCAGCTCGCTACAGGGCTGGAGGCGCGCCCGGTTGCACAGCTGGTACAGGTGGCTAGCCAGTTTAACAGTGAGATTTATGTGGAAATCGGACAGAAAAAGGTTAATGCGAAGAGTATAATGGGAATGATGACCCTTGGACTGGATTCCGGAGAACAGATCACTCTTTCCGCAAACGGAGAGGATGAAGAAGCTGCGATGTCCAGTATAGAGAAATATTTAAGCAATCAGTAAGTAAATAAATGTGGCTGACCAGAAAGCATTGCCAGGAAAGAAGACCAGTTCCCGCGCAGTGCTTTTTGTTTGTGGATTTTCCGGAAAGACAGAAGTTCTTTCTTATATAAATGTATGGATATAAGTGCTGCAGATGTAAAGATTATAAGTTGACCGAAGGAAAAAAACAGGGTATAATGAGAACACTGAATAAAATGCAACCACCACAAAAACAGAAGTGAGGGATACTGAAATGTCAAAATTTTTGAAGTTTATTGTACATTTTGTGATAGTATGTACGATTATACTGGTGCTGGCTTTGGCGCTTCCGCCGTTTTTCGGGATTAATACGGTGATCGTGGACAGCGCGGAAAAAGAAACGAATCTGCCGCTGGGGTCTGTTACATATGCCATTCCCACAAGAGTAGAGGATCTGGATCCGGGAGCACCGCTTCTGGTAGAGGATGAGGGAAAGACCTACCGCTATAATTTTATGAGTATAGATACGGAAAATCATATGGGAACCGTAACGGATCC
>DWVA01000323.1 GCA_019120475.1 Candidatus Blautia intestinipullorum
ACTTCTGCACCGCAGCGCTCACATTTACCGTTTACTACCTCTTCATTTGCCAGACCAGTCTTACAGGAAGGACACCAGTTAATTGGGAATTCCTTCTCATAGGCCAAGCCTTCTTTAAACATTTTTACAAAGATCCACTGAGTCCATTTGTAGAAATTAGGATCTGTAGTATTGACCTCTCTGTCCCAGTCATAGATTGCAGCAATATCCTGAATCTGTTTCTTGATATTTTTCACATTTTCTGCAGTAGATTTTGCAGGATGTACTCCCATCTTAATAGCATAGTTTTCTGCCGGAAGACCAAAGGCATCCCAGCCCATAGGATGGATCAGATAATATCCATGCATTAATTTGTAACGGCTCCAGACGTCAGAGATTACATAACCTCTCCAGTGTCCTACGTGAAGTCCGTTTCCTGACGGATATGGGAACATATCCAGACAATAATATTTCGGTTTCTTTCCGTCGTTGACGTTTACCGGATGTTTCTCCCAGTTGGCACGCCATTTTGCTTCGATCGCCTTATGATTATAAGGTATTGCCATCGCTTCTTTCCTCCTGTTGTCTATTTCAAAATTCTCCTGTAAAATTGAAGAATCATGTATATTTATTCCTTTTGTCATTCTACTCATTTGTATGAGTTTTGTCAAGCAGACTTGCGTTCTGTTAAGAAATCTACTGGTTTCTTCTATCCGCTGTCTGCACGACAGATCACGAAAAAAGAAAAAGACTGCTGAAGGACCATCCGGGGAAACATTTCTATCTGTTACTGAACCCCTGATGTCCGCAGCAGTCTTTTTTACGATCATCTTTTAATTTGTACGCCAATTTTGTTCCGGTTACGGAGCGGTTACGTCAGTATCTGTTTCTGTCTCCTCTTCCGGAAGTTCACGGTAGATCAGAGCCACCGGAGATGCGGAGTGGAAGGCGGCTGTAACCTGATTATCGCTGATCTTTTCTGTTTCCAGCATTTCCCACTTATGTTCATCACAATAATGAAGAATGAATACTTCTATCTGATCCGTCATATTATTAGCGGTAAATGTAACTTCAACAGGTTCTTCCGCTGTCGGTTCTGTTTCAAGGCTCAGTTCCATTACAGGAGATAAAAATTTGAATTCGCTTAAATCCATATCCTCCTGGCTTAACTCATCCGCATTGTAAAGGTCAACCTGGGGAAGTTCCGCCTCTTCAAAAACAGTGAGAAAAGCATCCCTTACAGTAGATTCTGCAGGCGCATTATTCAAAGCGTCTACCTGGGTCTGGAGTTCTTCCTCATATGTGTCGTCTTTTACGGCAGAAAGCGTAACACCTACTGTCTCGGTAGAAACTTCTTCATTGCCTCCCACCAGAGCCTCCTGTTCGGTTCCTCCTGTTTCAGATTCTTCCTCCGTTTCTGTAGTTGCAGTAACATTGTTGTAGTCCACTGCACCGGAAATACTTCCGGCGGCCATGGCATTCACAGGCATTGCAAGCATTGACGCTGCAGCCATCAATATTGCCAACTGTTTTCTTCTCATTGAATTTTACCTCCATTTTATTTTTATTTATGTGATCATCCCTGTATCCTCAGCGGATCCAAGATTTGCCGGCCAAGGATGTGGATGAAAACAATCATTCTTCTACAAGGCACGCCTGTACCAGATAGCGGTATTCTTCCCCTGCGTCGTCATGGGTAGAAAGGGTCAGTATACGCGATTCCGTATTTACCTGCACAGATGTGTCGATCTGGACGCCCATAACGCGATTGTCAAAAATACTGTCCAGATATGCTTTCCTGTTCCCCTCGCTTCTGCCGGACTGAAAACGCTCCATGATATGACGGTCATCAGAACGGTAAGCGGCAAACACACGGTACTTCAGCGTGGTTTCTCCGTTGTCCGCAGATATGTAAATATACGGATGCTCCTCCATATACCTGCCGTCCGAATACCTGTCCAGTTCCCCGAACATAGAGCCGTCCTCCATGTTATTTCCGTAAATCACAGTAATGGGATCCTGAAAATCTTTGTTATTGTAATCTTCCGTAAACAGAGCTCCGGATGGATTTTCTTTCCCATCCTGATCATGTGTGAGATAATAACTGTTATCCTCTTCACTCTGAAGAACCGGATAATCTATTTTCGTATCCGGAATCGTGATCCATGCGTAAATATCAGGATTCTCTTTTGCCGCTTCTTTCTGATAAAAGCTCCAACCCGCAAAAATCCCTCCAGCTAAAAATACAAGCCCCAGGATCAGTATCAGGATTATAACGCTCTGTTTTTTCATTCCACTATCACCTCAGTATAAAAGGTATCCAGGATCATCTGATAAAGAGCGTCCTCGTCTACATAAAATTCATCGTATACGTCCCCGGCTTTTGCCTCGCCCTGGACGATCATCAGATTATCATCGCCAAAGGACATTTTGGACGCTTCCGAGATCAGATACACCGCGTTATCCAGGCCGATATTTGTCACCATTTCACTGGAAAAATCCTGATAAAGAGTAACAGGCAACGATACGTCCTTTTGGATCGCGTCCACGGCCTGCCGGAAAAAAGCCGTCAGAAACTGCTTCTGCCTTGCAATACGCATGTTATTACTTCCATGGACCGTATTATCTCTGTATCTGACAAAAGACTCCGCCATATCTCCGGTAAGAGTCACAACAGACCCCGGTTCCATTTTTTCACCGGCCAGAGTCAGTTCTTCATTTTCCGGTATAGTTACCGTGACGCCTCCTACTGCGTCGTTTAACGCCGCGATGGTTTCCATGTTAAAGGCTGCGTATCCGTTCACCGGGATTCCATAAAACAGTCTGGAAACCGCGTCCACCATATACTGGCAGCTCGTATCCTTTCCATTTCCATAGGCGTAAGCAAGACCAAGATGGTTCACCGATTCTCCGATGTAATTTCCTTTGTAGTCAAAAGACGGGATCTCTGTCATGGTATCCCTGGAAACCGCAATAACCTTCAACTGATTTTTCACAGGATCCATTACCACGAGGAAGATACTGTCCGCCTGCCCGCTCTGTCCGGAAACCTGGTCGTTTTCCTGGATCTCTTCGCTGCTCTGGTCGATTCCCATACAGAGGATCGTGATTGCCTGATCATTAAACGTATAAGCCTTTCCCTCATGCCAGACCAGATCGGAACCGCCTTTTTCTCCCTGTTCTTCTGAATCCATCTGTAAAGAAACAGAACTGATATTCTGACGCATTCCCTGCTCGCCTTTCAGACGGAGCACATGGTAGGTTCCAAAAGCGGCCGCGCCAAAGAAAACAAAAGCGACGCAGAGCCCAAAACAGGTCCGCAGAACGATCCCGCCCGCATTTTTTCTTCCTCTTGTTTCTATCCAGGAAAAAGCGAGCAGCGCTCCCAGCGTACCTCCGAGCGTCTGAACGATCATATCCTCAATGGAGAATGTCCCCATTTTTCCCACATACTGCAGAAATTCTGTCAGGAGGCTCATTCCCAGAGAAAACATCATACTCTTTACTACAGGCTGGGAGCCGTCCATCTGACAGAAAAACAAAATTCCTACCGGAAGGAAAAGGAACAGCCCGCCTATATCGTGTAAAAGCGTTCCCTCTGTCAGCGGCGAAACAAAGAGCCTGTCAAAAGGAAGAATATCTATCTGATAACCTGCCGCCGTATCGCGGGTCAGAAACATCACCAGCACGTACGTCAGAAGATAGACCACAAGCGTCGTAATGATCCCGCTTTTCTGAAAAAGCCTTTTCTTTCGTTCCCTCCATTTTGTTCTGGGGATCCACAGCCACCCGGCAAGCAGCGCCAGGATAACAAGAACGGCAAATATCAGAAAAATCCTTCCATATATCGTAGAAAACCCGTCTGACAGCCTCCCGAGAGCGCTGAATATCCTGTTTATACTTTCCACCTGCACACCTCTTCTCTATTTGACAGTCAATGTCAAAGTCTTCGGGACGGACTGGTTTCCGTCGCTGTCAGTCACCGTATACTGAAGCGTATACTGTCCCGGCGTCTGGGTACTGTAATCGCCGGATACGCGTATCCTACGGAATAAATAACTTCTGTCGTCCTTGTCGTCCGTGATATCTGTTACCGGAGAGATCACGGAAAAATTCGTTCCCGCCGCAATTTCTATTGTCTCAGCCGAAAGAGTCAGGACAGGGACCGCCGGATCCGCTGGCTCGGGCGTTGCAGTCGGCTCCGGCGCTTCTGTAGGTTCCGGCGTGGGGGTCGACGTAACAGCCAGGGCCTCTTCCCGCTCCGTCTGGATCTCTCTTGCTGTTTCCAGCCTGTTATTTACATTATCGTATGATTTCAGCGCGACAGTCACCGCTCCCGCACAGAGAAGCAGGAGCAGAAAAGTGATCAATAGTCTGTTTCTCATTCTGACGCCTCCGTTTACAGAGTGTCTTCCGTATTCATGGAAGACTCCTCCGCTTTTATATATCGTTTATACTTTCCATAGCGGCCGTATTTTGAATATCCGTATTTTCCGTAACGTCCGTAGGAAGACAGACTTCCTCTGCTCCGGTTGATCACATAACCGGCAAGCGTTCCGCCGTCGGAAAAAGGAGCGATCCCTTCCCGGATCTCCCGGATATCCGCCGTATCATAGCGCACCACATAAAGCACCTGATCACCATATCCCGCCAGGATGGACGCGTCGGAAAAAAGTCCGGAAGGCGGCGTATCGATAACAATAAAATCGTATTTTTTTCTCAGATAAACCATCAGCTCACGCATCATCTCATCTGAAAGGATACCGGAAACGCCTCCGCTGACTGTTCCCGCCGATATGAAAGAAAACTCTCCGCTGGTAACGATGATCTCGTCTGCATCCGCTTTTCCGCTGAAATAATCGCTCAGTCCGGGATTCTTTTCTTCCAGTCCCAGCATCAGCCCCACAGACGGATTGCGCATATCTCCGTCAATAATCAGCGTTTTCTTCCCGCTCTGCACGGCCGCAAGAGCCAGATTCACCGAAAGCAGGGTTTTTCCCTCCTGGGGAAGGGTACTTGTTACAGCCAGCACCTTCTGATCATTCTTTGACATCTGCAGATCTATCCTGGACTGTACTGTAAGAACAGATTGTTTGAATCCCCAGTCCACTCTCTTATTGCTGATCAGAAGCTGATGTTTGTGGTTTTTACTCCGTTTCTTCATCCTGGTCTCAGGGATCAGGGCGATACAGCCGGCAGCGGTAACGGACTTCATGTCTTTTTCCCGTCTCACTGTATGAAGAGTCTGTACATAAAACACGCCCAGGCACGCCACAAGCACAAGACCTGCCAGCGCGCCCTTCAGCGCGAAATCTGTCAGAGAATAAGGATTGTCAGGCTCCTCCGACGCATGGATCTGGTCTACCGTCTCCAGTTCCACAAAACCAGTGATCTGATCCGCCCAGGACGGAAATACTTCCATCAGTCCGGAAAGAACAGCGTCTACATATTCAAAGCTGTCCGAATTCACCTTTATGGTAAAAAAGTTGGCGCCCTCCGTATACTGGGAGGTAAACCAGAAATTTTCTCCCTCTGCGTCCTCTCCCGCAGCCTGAAAGACTTCATCAAGAAATTCCGCCGTCTCAGAGAGAACTCCCACGGAGCTGCTCAATCTTCTTGCCAGAGCCGCGTCTGTCGCCGTATCTCCCGTGCGGTTGACCGCGTAAGTAACTCTGGCGGAATAAACCGGTTGATAAGTAAAATTAAAATATGTGACTGCCGCCGCCGTTACGACAATTATGATCAGAAGAAACTGGATCCAGTATCTTTTCAGACATCTCAGGGAATCATCCAGAAGCTCTGTAAGATCGATCTGACCCTGTCCGTCATAGGTTGCTCTTTCCGTTCTTGTCTCTGCCTGCATTATACTTTCACCTGCCCCTTATCGTTTATTTCCATATCCATAATAATATTTCCCGTATCCTCTGCGGCTGTGGGAGCTTCCCCGGTTTCCTTTTTCCATGTTGAGAACGCCGCCAAGAACAGCAACCCCCGTATCGTCCAGAACATCCACTACGTCGTTCACTTCAGCCGCGCGGACGCCGTCCTGGCGGATCACCAGAAGAACCGCGTCCGCCGCCGCAGCGATAATCTCCGCGTCCCGGACAGCCCCGATGGGAGCCGTGTCCAGGATCACATAGTCCATATGGGAAGCCACACGCCTGAGAAGTTCGGAAAATTCTCTGCTTTCCAGAAGCCTGTCCGCCTCTCCCACAGCAGAATCCTGAAAAATGTATCTCAGATTCTTCTGCTTCGGATCTACACACATCACTTTCTGCAGGGAACACTCCCCTTTCAGGTAATCGGAAAGGCTGGTTCCCTTATCCACCGTATGGTCAAAAATCTTCGCTACTGCCGGACGTCTCATATCCGCGTCGATAAGTATCACCTTTTTCCCCCTGCGCACATAATTCAGGGCGAGATTGACCGCGATACTGGACTTTCCCTCGTTCTCCTGTATGGAGTTTACCATCAGGATCTTCCGTCCCTCCTTCGCCATCTTCTCCTGCACCCGGGTAGCCAGTTTGTCAATATCTTCCACATAGAGCCCGTCGGCAAGAGGCGAAGAGACTAAAAGGGCTTTCTGTTTCCGCTTCTTTCTGGAAAAGCGGACAGAACCGATTACAGGAATATCAAGAACCGCCTCTGCCTGATCGCGGCTGTGGATCCTTTCTGTAGAAATGCAGAAAAATACGGTAAGTCCCACTCCCGCAGCCAGCACCAGAAGCAGGCCAAGAGCCGCGTAATAAGCGGTACGGGGCTGCGCTTCATTAATATTATCCACCGAAAGCCCGGTAAGGTTGCGCAGCATATATCCGGATTCAAAATATCCGGACAGCGTTGGATAACTGCTCAGAGCAGATTTCAGAAGGCGCATGGCGTTTTCCGCAGAATCTGCCGACGCGGTAAGGGCGATCAGATTCGTACCCGCGACCTGGGAAGCGCTCACACTTCCCGAAATATCCGCGATATCCTCATCCTTATCCATCTGTTCGGCAAGCATTTCACTGTTCAGCACATTCAGATTCCTGGTCATGGCTGAATTCAGACTTCCATCGCTTAACAGGTTCGCCGAATTATCCCTGGCGATCATCGCCATTTCCATGGTGGCGGTATAACTGCTTCCCATGAAATGATCCAGACACACGTATGCCGTTACTCCCGTGATGCAGGCGCACATCAGGATCACAAAAATATTTCTCCATAAACGCCGGAAAATAAAAGAAACATCAATAGCGGTATTTCTCTGTTCCCGGACTGTATTCTGACTCATTTTTTCTCCTCCCGGTGTTTATTCCACGACTACCGTAAGACGGGTGCTGCCCTCGTAGCCGCTCTCCAGCGACGTATAAGTATAAATCACAGTATATACGCCTTCCTGATTGATATCCACATTGGAATTAATGGAAATCTGGGAAATATTTACCCATTTTTCCTTGGAACCGTTGGCGATCTGCTCCGTTACCTGTACCGCTTCGCTGCCTTCGTACTCCGTCACCATTGGGCCGTAATCGATCTTGTTATAGCCCTGATCCTCTACATGGGCGATCAGCGCGTTAAGATTCAGTTCCTGCCCCTTTGGATGATAAATCAGATAATCTGTAAGCACCACATAAGGACGGAAAGATCTCTCTTCATAATTATCCTCGTAAATCTCCACCTGCAGAGGAAGCTGCGCCGTATCTCCCACACTGTTCGTTACCTTAAGAGTACAGTCATATATACCGGCCGCAGGCTCTCCCTGAAGCTCGTCCGCCCCCTCCACTGTGATAAAAGGAGTTACATCTCCGTCTATACAGTCGTCCGCTTTCACATAATCAAGAAGAGAAACCGCCTGGTTGGCCGGAAATCTCAACTCCTGCGACAAAGAAAAATGGGGCTTCCGGTAATCTGTATAAATCAGATTCCGTGTAAGCTTCCCGGAGTTATTGGAGCTGTCAAAAGCCACATAAGTGATCTCAAATTCATTTGCTGCCCCATCCTCTTTCTTGGCGATCTCTTCTATAATGATACTGTCGGAAACATTTCCGTCCCGGTCGTCGTTGGCCGCAACATCCTGAAGCAGCGTCTCTTCCGGATCTTCAATACTTACCTCGATCGTATCCGAAGCCGCCTCCAGCTTTGGGCCTTCCGTATCCACATCCGCTTTGCTCTCCCGGACATAATAAGCGCCTCCGGCAAAACAGAGCACACACAGAATCCCGAGAATAATTCTGAAAATCTTCATGACACAAAATCCTTTCTGTATTCGATTAAAATCCGTCTTTTTAACGGCAGATTTCGCACTGTTACTGCATAATCATATTTATAACATATTTCGTACCGGCGTACAAGAGACTGCACGGCGTTTCTCTTCCCTACTATTCACATTATTATTTACAGTCGCCTTACCCACATGCGCGCATGCCGCCTCTTCTATAACTTCCGAAGATCAAGGGTCGGCAACCCCTTCAGGATGCGGCTGGGATTCTCCGACATCCACAGCTTTACCGCGGCAGGTTCATAAAAACTTTCCAGGAACTGGCAGACCCTTTCCGCAGAGGGGGTACGATACTCCGTATCATGAGCGTCGGAAGCAATCGCCCCCACAATACCGTCTTCCAGAAAACGGAGAGCCGCCTGCTGGCATGTTCTTCCAAAATCTCCCAGAAGGCTGCCGCCGTTCACTTGGAGGACACAGCCCAGATCCGTCAGATCATATGCCAGCTCCGGTTCCCGTTGGATAAACTGATAACGTTCCGGATGGGCAAATACGATCTGCCAGCCTTTTTCCCTCAGCCGACCGATCCTGTCCACAACCTTCCCCGGCTGTTCCTCAAAGTCAAACTCTACCAGGAGATAATCGGTGTTGTTCAATGACAGCAGTTCCTTTTTTTCCAATAAAAAAAAAGCATCCTCATCGAGAAAAATCTCCATGCCAGGATACAGTTTCAATGGAATGTGTTCAGTCGTAAACGCTTCCTGCGTTTTCCGGAAGACCGTCCAGTAGTCTTCCAGCGTATAATCATAAAAATTCCCATGGCTGGTGGCGGCCATGTGGCGGATTCCGGAGGAAACCGCCTGACTTGCCATCCGGAGAGATTCCTCCAGAGAGCGGGAGCCGTCGTCCAGAGACGGGAGAATGTGTGAATGAATGTCTACCATGGGTGGGCCTTTCTGAATTATTTTTATGGATTAATATTTACAGCAGCAGGCAACTGTCACATACAAGAGAAAAATGTCCATATTCTTTTTTGTCTCTGACTATATGCAGATCGTCAATATCAGATTCACAACCACAATAA
>DWVA01000324.1 GCA_019120475.1 Candidatus Blautia intestinipullorum
ATTCTGCGCCGCTCAGGTCTTTCTTCCTCTTATGTTCCCGGCGGATCCCGCTCCACTGCTTATCATAGAGCGCCGCGTCTCCGTTCAGCACTTTCAGGGGCATGGCATAGTGGATATCGCTCTGTTCCTCAATGGCAAACAGCATCACCTGTATACCGAACCGGACTTTCCTTACCAGATCTTTGGCAACAACACGTACATTGACTATCTTGTCTTCCTCTTTTAGTGTGCTGGCCGCCGTGCTGTCCAGCTCCATAATATCAGATGCCGCCACAACACTGCCACCTTCAAAAAATTCATTGTTCAGGAGATCGGCAATCCTGTCCGCCGCTCCCAGATAGGTTTTGGACACTACATCCTTCTTACCCATTGTTCCTCCTTTCTTCCGGGAGGAACCCTTCTCCTCTGTGATCCTCCCTGCTTTCTAAAATTTTTCATTTAAAAACGGATTTTAAAAGCATAGAAGTTTCACAGATTTGAAATTGAAAAGATATGTTCTCAGATATGTAGAAAATCATTTATGCTTTAGGATAAAGATAGCACGTAATGTTCTTCTTGTCAATTAGGAAATTTAAAAATTCCACTTATAGATTGCTTTGTAGAATTTGTAGAATTTGTGGAATTATTTGCTAATATCACTTTGTATTAATTAATTCTATCTTATTTTTACATATGAAGTTTTCTTTCTGCTGCAGCAAAATCATAAAAAATATCCCAACGGTTCCATAAGGTAAATCCGCAGGATCTGAAGGAAAAATGTACGAAATTAAATTCGGATAAGGTGGATCCGGATATATTATATACTGCTCATATTGTTTATTGCCAAGGTAACTACAGCGGGAATGTGTATTGAAAACTGCTGAAGTCCTAGTGCGGATTCTATTTCTCCCGAAGTAATCACATTGAAAACTCCTCACGGAGCGCTTTCATTTCATAGGAAAGTAATTTCCTATGAAATAAACAGCGTCAAAAGACGCTGTTTTCCTAAATCCCATCTATTTTTTTCCTGTCCTGATCTGCCGGATACCCTCCAGAATGATATTCCTCGCTTCTTTTGCCTTTTCAGGCGGCAGGTTCTCAAGTCCCGCAAGAGGATAGTCCAGTCCGAGGTTTTTATATTTTACTTCACCCATGGTATGATATGGGAGAACTTCAAGACCTTTCAGATTACGGAAGCCGCCGATCAGTCTGCCGAGCCGGAGAAGGTGTTCCGGAGTATCTGTGATCCCCGGTACGACAACGTGCCGGACGATCATGGGAATTCCCGCTTTTTCCAGAGCACGGGCAAATTCCAGAATGTGACTCTGGCTCCGGGCAGTGAGTTTCTTATGCTCCTCTTCCGTGCTGTGTTTGAAATCCAGCAGTACGAGATCAAGCGCCTGAAACAGCCTGTCATACTCTTCCTGTTTTTCAGGACGGTACATGATCCCTGATGTATCCAGGCAGGTGTGTATGCCGTCTTTTTTTGCTTCTGTAAAAAGCGCTGTCAGAAATGGCATCTGCATCAGAGGCTCGCCTCCTGTGGCCGTGATCCCGCCGGATTTATAAAATACTTCGTTTCTTTTATACTCTCTCAGGATCTCCTCCACTGTCATTTCCGTTCCTTTTCCCGGCGTCCAGGTATCTGGGTTATGACAGTACAGACATCTCATAGGACATCCCTGAAAAAAAACCACAAAACGAACTCCGGGACCGTCAACGGTCCCGAAGCTCTCTGTGGAGTGAATATGTCCCTTTGGGCTATATTCCTCTGTCATGATTACATTCCCTCATGGAAGGTTCTGGAAATAACCTCATCCTGCTGCTCTTTGGTAAGCTTATTGAAGTTTACCGCATAGCCGGAAACACGTACAGTAAGCTGGGGATATTTTTCCGGATGAGCCTGGGCGTCCAGAAGTGTTTCCCTTGTAAATACGTTTACGTTCAGATGATGGCCGCCTTTTTCCGCATATCCGTCCAGTAAGTTTACTAAGTTGTCTACCTGTGCGTCGCTGATGTTCATAATATGATTCCTCCTTATATTCTATAGATCTGACTGCCGGAAGCAGGCTTCTGGGTTATCGTTGGCATCGGTGTACAATGGGCAATACGCTCTCCTTGTACATTGATGCTATATTTACGAAAGAGACATCCGGCGTATTTTTCTGTGTTTTCATAGAAGCTACTGCAGATTGAAGTTTCATCTGCCGCTGTTTATTACATATCGTCTTCCACAGTCAGGTTCGGCTCGCAGCATGCGCAGTCCGGTTCCATGGAGAAGCTGAGATCGCCCAGACTGATGGCTTCGTCCAGAATAACGGCGTCTTCTTTTCCGAGGGCGCCCGGAATAATGGAGAAGGTATTGGAAATACCATCCTGGCATTCTTTAAACGGAAGCTTCGCTACGGAACTTAAAGAAGCTACCGCGCCGTGGCTGTCTCTTCCGTGCATGGGATTTGCGCCTGGCGCGAAGGGTTCTCCTGCCTTACGTCCGTCCGGTGTAGCTCCTGTATTCTTTCCATATACTACGTTGGAAGTAATGGTCAGAATGGAAGTGGTGGGGATTCCGCCTCTGTATGTCTGCGTGGTTCCCACATAATGCATGAAGTCTTTTACAATCTTGTACGCGATTTCGTCCACACGGTCGTCGTCGTTTCCGAATTTCGGATAATCGCCCTCTA
>DWVA01000325.1 GCA_019120475.1 Candidatus Blautia intestinipullorum
TGGGAGAATCCGGTATATTGTGCGATGAAGCCGGAAAGCCGCTGTATCCGTTTATTATCTGGTATGATGTTCGTCCGCAGAAAGTATTGGAGAGATTTATGGAACACCTATCTCCGGAGGAAGTGTTCCTGGAAACAGGGCAGATTCCAGCAGTAAAGTACGGCTTAATGAAGCTCTTATGGATAAAAGAACAGTATCCGAAATTATATAATAAAGCAGCGCATTGGCTTTCTGTGGAAGACTGGCTTCTATATTGCTTAACCGGAAAATATGCAACAGATTATTCTATTGCCGCAAGAACTATGGCCTTTAATCCTGTCACAAAAAACTGGTCGGATAAAATACTGTCAATTGCGGGGGTAAGCAGGAAGCTGTTTCCAAAACCTTATCCTGGAGGAACGTTGGTTGGAACAATAAAACAGGAACTGGCAGAAGAATTGAGGCTGCCGGCAGACGCAGCAGTGTCCACCGGAGGCCATGACCATGCCTGTGCCGCGATCGCAGTTAACATTTTGGAAGATAATTGTGTTCTGGATTCGATGGGGACGGCTGAAGTGCTGATGGCGGCATCTGAAAATCCGTTGTTATACAGCGCGGTATTTGAAACGCAGTACTGTGTCTATCCACATTGCGGGGAACGGCTGTACCGTATTGTCACATCAAATCAGTCTTGCGGCGCGTGTATTGAGTGGTATCTGAATACATTTGGAAAATTGATACGGCGGGATGCGGAATTGTCTGGAGAAAACCCATATGAAATTCTTACAGGAATTGCCGAAAAAAAGAAGGATGACTCATCAGGTGTGGTCTTTTTACCGTTTATACGTGGTTCTGTAGAGAGTGAATTCATAAAAGGTACGTTTATTGGATTACATGATCAGGATACGGAAAGTGATTATATAAGAGCTGTATTCGATGGACTGGGGTATGAGATCAGGACCCAGATAGAAGGTTTCCGTTCTTTAACCGGCAACACTATAGAGAAAGTGAAAGTAGTTGGCGGTCCAAGCAAATCTTCTTATATCATGAAGCGGAAAGCGCTTACGCAAAACTGTGATATACAGACGCCTGTATGTCCGGAAGCTGCCGCCAAAGGGGCAGCATTGCTTGGAGCGATCGCACGGGGTGACTATACATTCAGTGATCTTGAAAGATTTTATCAGCCCGGAAATTTCTACAAAAGACCGGAGAAAGATGTGATGTATAAAAACTATCAGAGATATTGCCTGTATAGAAATGGAATGAAGGACTTATATCTGGCTGATAGTTTGGTAAAAAAGCAATAAATACAAGAAAAAGGAGGAAATTAAATGAGTAAGAAAATAGCGGTGATTCACACCAGTTTAACAATTTTTCCAAGTATGGATAAGGAAATCCTGCGACAGATACCGGATGCGGACATACATAACATCATTGATGTGAAAATTCTGAGCGATGTGATGAAAAATGGAGGTATCAATGAAGATATAAAAAAGCGCATGACCATGTATGTTCTGGCGTGCGAGTCAATGGGAGCTGATATTATTTTGAATGCCTGTTCATCTGTAGGAGAAGCCTTTGATGTTGCTCAGAGTATAACGACTGTGCCATGTCTCAAAATTGACCAGGCAATGGCTGAAGAGGCGGCTGAAGTCGGGAGTAATATAGCCGTATACGGTACAGTAGGTACAACCCTGGAACCAAGTGCGCGTTTGATCGAGCGTGTGGCCGCAGAAAAAGGAAAGTCTATCACTGTCACAAAGTACCTGATCGATGGAGCTTTTCAGATTTTGGCAGAAGGCGATACAGAAACACATAACAAAATGGTTCTTAAGAAAATTATGGAAACAAAAGACGATCATGATGTGATCGTATTAGCACAGGCGAGTATGGCGGTTTTGATTCCGGAGATGAAAGATTTTACACAGCCTGTTTTATATAGCCTTGTAAGCGGAGTTACCAGATTGAAAGAATGTCTTGAAAAATGAAAAGTGGATTTTGCGTAAGCTTAAAAGAATTAAATATGCTGACCAGATACCTGGAAAATTGTGATAAAAAGCCGCTGGATTTTGTTGATTTATCAGGGACTGAAATCTGTGAATTAACGGAGAAGGATACGGAAGCTTTGGCGGAATGTCTGTATAAATATCAGATTCCCTGTATGGGAATATATGCATCTTTTCCGGCTGATATAAAATTTATCGGAAAAGAAAAAAAGATTGCTTCCTTGGAAGATTATACCAGAAGATTGGCTGAAAGATGTGATATTTTAGACTGCAAAAGGATAGGAATCGGAAGTCCTGGATCAAGGTTTAGAGATGCAGATATTTCAGAAGAAGAGGCAGATGAGCAGATGATGGATACACTGTACCGGATACGGCAGCTGACTCAAAATCAGATGATCTTGCTGGAAAGTATTTGCCCCGCAGAGACAAATTATATCAATTCTGCGGGACATGTGGAAGCATTGGTTAACCGGCTGGACGACCCAGGCATTGGAATCATTTGTGATATTTATCATTTTTTTTGCTGCAATGAGCAGATTGAAGGTCTGGATTCTGCGTTCTGGAGCAAAGTTGTTTACTTACATATAGCAGATCCTGATGGGAGACGTTATTTATCAAAAAGTACAGACAGTTCTTTTATTGAATATGCCGGGCAGATCCTGAAAAAGGCATATCGGGCGGATGGTATTGCAGTTGAAGCCGGTACTGAGCAAATTACAGAAGAACTGGAAGAATGTAAAGCTACACTTCGATTATTGGAAAGTGAGATGAATTTATGAAAAGCAATTTTTTGAAAAAAAAGCATTTGATTATTGGCGTAGCCCCGCTTCGGCGGACTGCCTGGACACATAAACCGTTTAATCAGCCAGAGGCAGCTAAGTGTAAAAACAGTATTCTTGATTTTTTGAAGCGCTACGAAGAAAGTGACGTCACATTTATTGATCTGGAAGGGATTACTGAGGATGGGCTGCTTTCTAATATTCCGGATGCGGACAGGATTGCAGATTATTTTTCTGCAAAAAAGGTTGATGCAGTATTTGTTCCTCATTGTAATTTTGGAAGTGAAGAATCACTGGCGCATCTTTGTGTGAAAATTGGAAAACCAGTATTGATCTGGGGGCCGAAGGATTATGTGAATCCAGACGATTTGTACAGATACAGAGACTCTCAATGCGGGCTGTTTGCTTCAACAAAAGTATTGCAGATGTATAATGTTCCGTTTAGCTATATTGAAAACTGCGATATCGAAGATCCCGTTTTTGACGAAGGATTTCGTAGATTTCTGGCTGTTGTATCGACAATCAAGGCCTTTTCCGGTATGCGTATTGGACAGATTGGCACACGGCCGAATCCATTTGCTTCTGTAAAGGTTAATGAAATAGAACTGCTACAGAAATTCGGTATTGAGATAGTGCCGATCACAATGCAGGATCTTGCGGGAAAAATTGAGAAATTGAGGAACAGTGAGCCGGATAGAATCAGGGAAGAAGCTGATAGTATGCAGGCAATATACCGTCTGGATGGGGGAACTACATACGATCATTTGAAAAAAGCTGCGGCGCTTAAGCTGGCTGTAGAAGATTGGGCAATAGAAGATGATCTTTCGGCGGCTGTTGCAATGTGCTGGGGCCCAATGATCGAAACAACAGGCATTGCTCCGTGTTTTGTTCTGGGAGATGTCTGTGATGATGGCTTTCCGTTTATTTGTGAGACGGATATACATGGTGCAATTACGGCAGTTATGGCGATGGCGGCTGCAAGGTACAAAACCCCGATATTTCTTGCCGATATGACAATACGTCATCCGGATAATAAAAATAGCGAACTGATGTGGCACTGTGGAGTTTTTGCCAAGAGTCTAGCAAAAGCGGGAGAAACGCTGAGGCTTAACAGGCATTACAATAGATTATGTCCCACAGTAGGGGAATGGGAATTAAAGGGCGGAGATATCTGCGTAGTGCGGTTTGATGGCATCAGAGGGGAGTATTCCCTATTTCTTGGTGAGGCTAAAGGAACAGATGGACCGAAAACAGTCGGTTCTTATGTATGGATTGAAGTAGAGGACTGGCCGAAATGGGAGAAAAAACTTATATATGGCCCCTATGTACATCATTGTGTAGGAATTCATGCAAAAATAACGGATATCCTGGAAGAGAGCTGTCGTTATATTCCGGGCTTAAGACCAGATCGCCCATAAAGCAGAAACGAGGTAAGTGAAAAATGATTAATACGACAGGAAAAGTTTTAAAGGATTTATTAAAGGCAGCAGATGAAGGCGGGTATGCCATTCCGATGTTTAATTATACTGATCTCTGGGATCAGATGGCAGTGCTCGAAGCCGCTAGGGAACTTCACGCCCCGGTTATGTTTGCTTCGATTCCCAAAACTGTAAATGAGATCGGTATTGATATCCTTGGAGCGATCGGTAAAATTCGTATGAATGAAAATGATTTTCCGATTATCCATCATCTGGATCATTCAAATTCTGTTGACCTTTGCAAAAAGGCGGTCGATGCGGGATATCCCTCCGTAATGATCGATGCATCCAGGGAAACGCTGGAAAAGAATATTAAAATGACAAAAGCTGTAGTAGAGTATGCACATTTATATGATGTATGTGTAGAAGCTGAGATAGGGAAAATAAAAGGAAGAGATTATGAAGCTTCTTTTGACGGCGGCGACTTTCTGGTACAGGTCGATGATGCTGTGAAACTGGTGGAAGAAACTGGTGTTGATACTCTTGCGGTTGGGATCGGTACGGCCCACGGTTTTTATCAGGGAAAGCCGGAGATTAATTTTAAGCGTCTCGCAGAAGTAAATGAGGCTCTGGATATACCGCTTGTTTTACATGGAGGAACGGGAATTCCTGAAGAGGATGTCAGAAAAGCAATTAAAAATGGAATCAACAAGGTAAATATTGGTACGCAGATACGTTATACTTATATGAGCAATGTATCACGAATCGTGCAGGAAAAAGGAGCAGTTACCCATACTATTGATATAATGCAGGAAGCCAGACCATATATCAAACAGGTTGCTCTTGACTGGATCAGGATCTGTATGGCTGATGGAAAAGCATAATATCTTTTAAGGCAGTCTGTTTCACGAGTTATAATAAGGAGGAAACGAATGCTCAGAACAAATGGAAAAGAGATTATCCGTGAGGATGGAAGCAGCATACGGCTAAGAGGAATGAATCTGGGCAACTGGATGCTGATAGAACCTAATATGTTTGGCACTGCTGGTACAGAAATAAAAACACGGAGGACGATGGAAGCACTTGCTGGCCGGGAGAAAACAGAGCGTTTTTTTAATGGCCTTATAAATAAGTGGGTTACAGAGAAAGATATTGCGTACATTCATAGTCTCGGAATGAATTCCATTCGGATTCCTCTGAATTACAGATATTTTGAAAATGACAGGAAACCGTATGAATATCTTGAATCTGGATTTGCCCAGGTTGACCGTGTATTACAGTACTGCCGAAAATATCAGATATATATTGTATTGGATATGCACGCAGCGCAGGGAGGCCAAAGCGGCGACTGGCATTGCAACAATATTTTCCAGGAGAGAATTGATTTTTATTATGATAAAACCTGTGAAGACCGCTATATATCTTTGTGGAAAGAATTTGCCCGTCGTTATAAAGACGAAGAATGGATTGCCGGGTATGATCTCCTGAATGAGCCTGTAGCAGAAACGGAATACGAAATCAAGCGCTTAAAGGAAATTTATCTTCGTATTATCGGGGAAATAAGAAGTATAGATAAATCCCATATCATATTTATTGAAGGAAATCAGTGGGCTCAGAAATTTGAGATGCTGGATGATGAGGTGTATGGAGATAATATCGTATATTCGCCGCATTATTACTGTAATGCTGCCGTACAGGACTGGGACTATCCAGGTGAAACAGACGGCTTTTTTTACGACAGGCACTTTATGGAAAGTGAGATGGACAGCCGGGATTCCTGGATCCGGCAAAAAAACAGGCCGGTATGGGTCGGAGAATTTGGCATTCGCAGACTGGGAAATTTGAGCGGTAAGAACCAGGCGCTGAAGGACTATCTGGAGATTTTTGAGAGCAGAGGAGAATCCTGGTGCTACTGGAATTTTAAAGATCTTAAGGTACGAGGCCCTCTCTGCCTGCGGGAGGAATCAGCATGGGCTGAATTTACCAAAAGTTTTATTGAATTGAAACTTAAATATTGTACCGACAGATCTTCACCTGTTTCTGATGAATGGAAATTGGATATGGTATTTAAAGATTACCGGATATCCGATTTTATGAAACCGGAAGCCGAGCTTAAAGATCTGCTTATGAGAAATTTAAGGGAAACTCTGGCCAGTGAATTGACATGGACCTTTGCGGAAAAATTCTCGAAGCTCAATGACGCGGAGATTGATGAACTGACAGACTCATTTCTGTTTGAAAATTGCTGCCGCTATGAGCAGTGGGAAGAGATTTTTAAGAAAATCTGCAAAAAAAAAGAAGATAATGATACACAAATTATTCCCTTTTCCACTGTCGAAATGCGTACAAATACAGATGAAGAAACGGCGGATTCTTTACTAAAAGAGGCTTTTAAGGATTTTGACCGAAAAATTATTGTGCTGGATGATGATCCGACGGGCGTTCAGACCGTTCATGATGTAACGGTTTTTACAAACTGGGAAAAAGATTCCGTCCGCCAGGGATTTCTGGAGACAGAGTCCATGTTTTATATTCTAACGAATTCACGTGGACTCTCATCTTCAGACACAGAAAAGATACATGAAGAGATTGCAGAGCGTATCAGTTATATTGCAAAGGAGCTTAAGAGAAAATTTGTCCTGATATCCAGGAGCGATTCTACTTTGCGCGGCCATTTTCCCCTGGAGACGTCTGTATTGGCCAGGCAGCTGAAGAGCTGCGGAAATATGGTAATAAGTGGAGAAATCATCTGTCCGTTTTTTACCGAGGGAGGACGTTTTACAATTGACAATGTTCATTATGTAAAAGAAGGGGAAACACTCATTCCGGCAGCTTTGACAGAATTTGCAAAGGACAGCACATTTAGCTATACGGAATCTGATTTGTGCAAATATGTGGAAGAGAAAACAAAAGCAAAGTACAGGGCAGAGGACTGTGTAACAATTTCTCTGGAAGAACTGAACGCATGCGATGTCAGAGGAATATATGAGAAACTGGTCAAAACGCATGATTTTCAAAAAGTAATCGTCAATGCGGTCTGCTATGCGGATTTAAAAGTTTTTGCAGCGGCAATGGTACGCGCAATTAAAGACGGGAAAGAATTTATTATAAGAAGCGCAGCGTCATTGCCAAAGGTTTTGGGACGGATAGAAGATCAGCCCCTACTGTGCAGAGATCAACTGCTTGAGCCGACAAAAAATGGAGGACTTGTCCTTGTCGGTTCGCACGTAAAGAAAACGACTCAGCAGTTGGATGAATTAAAAACAACAGATAAAGACATCGATTTCATAGAGTTTCATGTTCGTGTCTGTTTTGATGAGAATTTGATGGAAGACGAGATATCTAGGATTGTTGAAGTTCTGGAGCGACAAATTGCCGGCGGACACACAGTAGTAATCTATACCAGCAGAAGACTTCTGTCGCCTGCAGATATGACAGTGGAAGAAAAATTAAGGCTGTCAGTTCGGATATCTGAAGCGGTAACCAGTATAATCAGAAGA
>DWVA01000326.1 GCA_019120475.1 Candidatus Blautia intestinipullorum
GTATCCGGCGGCTGAAACCAAAAGAACAGAAGATTGTGCTTAAAACCATGAAAGCCCTAATGGACGGGATGGAGGGAAAGGACGGATGGAAAGTTCCACAGATATGAGGGGAGCCGGCTGCAATTTCCCCATATCTGCTAAGGGATTTTTTCTGCACGGCTGATACACTGGAAACACAGACACAGGAATTGTGGAAGGAGGGAAGGAACATTGACCAGGGAAGAAAACCTGATTTACCGGAGAAGCTGTCCTTATGATGCTATGGGGGATTATTCGATCCTGATGGAAGAAAACCAGGACAGGGTAAAAAATCTGGAAGAAAAGCGGAACCGAACGGAACCAGAAAAAGATCCGATCCGGCAGTACCGGTAAGTACATAGACGCAGAGATAATCTGGCGGCAGAAGGAGTTTCAGGCTCCCGTTAAAAAAAACGGGTGTGCCGGAAACCTTTTTTGCTGCCTTTTACCTGGATTCCTGTGCGCTGCCATCTGGCCGCCCGTAGCCTGCGGGCAGAAAGGTGGCTGTTATGGTGACATTACAGGATTTAAAGTGGATCGTAAAACAACCGGAGAAAGAGGAAAAGGCTCCAACGGCCCGGCATTTGCTGGAGCATGGGAAACGAGTGGTAAGTATGGAAAATGGAGGGGATGTGCAGCTTCTGGTGTTTTTGGAAGGCTGGGCGATTTACCGGGTAGGGAAGTATACTACAGTTTTCTCCGTACATGGCTGCGGCAGTTATTGTTATGAGAGCCACGGACGGCAGATTTTTGTGGACGCCGCTTTCTTTGAGGAACGGGAGTGGTATGTGCGCCTGATGTTAGAGGGAGAGGATCGTCTGATGAAAAACCGGGAATCAAGCCGGAAAGGAAAGGTCGTTTCTTACCATGCGGTTTCCGAGGAATGGTTTTTCCTGGCTTCCCCGGTATTGCCGCCTCTGGAGCAGTTGATTGAAAAAGAGCAGATTTTGGAGCTGATGGGGCTTCTGACAAAGCGGCAGAGGGATATTGTGATCCTGTATTTTTACTACGGGGAAACCCAGTGGGAGATTGCAAGGTCACTGGGAATTTCCCAGCCTGCGGTTTCCCAGGCACTTGTGGCGGCGCTGCGGCGGATGCGGGAAGGGCAGGAAGAAATCTTTTCCGGTAAAGAAGTCCGTTCCGGGAGGTGCGCCGTATGAGAGGGAAACGTCCAAAGGAGCGGAAATGTTATATTCTTCGTGCCGGGGATGGGACTGTGGTGGAAGTCACCAGGGAGGTCTATCTGGAATGGTATCAGTCCCGGCGGCGGGAGCGCTACCAGAATGAGAAAAAGCAGAAATACGGCGTATTTAGCCTGGAAGCCCTGTCGGAGAAAGGAATTTTACCAGATGGAAGAGCAGACAGCCCGGAAGAGATGGTGATCCGGGAGCTTTGTGTGGAAAAACTGCGCTCTGTGATAGAAGATCTGACGGAGGCAGACGCCTACCTTCTGTATCTCCTGTTTTTTGAGGAAGTGACGGTAAAAGAAGCGGCACAGCTTTGCGGGTGCAGCCGGAAAACCATTGCCAACCGGAGAAAACGGATTTTAAAGGAATTGAACAAAAAACTGAAAGCGATGGGGATCATGGGAGGATACTTCTAAAAGGTTCCTGCCAGAATACAGCACAGCCACTTTACGAAACGGTGTCGCAAAGTGGCTGTTGCCATGATAAAGGATTTAGTGATCTTCCGGAAAACGTATCACAGGGCGCTGTTTGATTTTCCCTTTGCTTACTTTCCGCTGACTGCAGAATACCATATCCGGGGTGCGCTCAAAAAATCCCCGGTCTTTTTTCCAGCTCATACCGCATCTGCAGTGCTGCAAACCGATAAACTGCTGTTTCATTTTTCTGCCGCATCGGGGGCAGACTTTAGTGCTTCTCCCCATGGAGCTATCTCCCTTGATTAAAAATCTTTTCTATGATTCTGAATTATACCATTTCTGAAAAAATTCCGAAATATTTTTTTATCACCCTATATTTTCCCCTCTGAAACCTCCTATTGGTGAGAGGGTGAAGTTCTAAGACACATTCTTATATTCCCTTTCACTGAACCTTGAAAACTTCATTGCCTGTCCAGACGGATACCCGGCAGTTGAGTATGCCTTTTTGCGTACCCTGCCGGAGAGAACGCTGCGGAACGTGAACCGGAGCAGGAACGGGCCTGGAATGAGAACAGGCAAAACGCTCAGAAATAAGTTTTCAGCCTGCCAGGTGCAGGCTGGATAACAGCAGATACCATGCGGGGAAGCCCTTGATGGGCTTCTCCGTATTCATGTGCTGTTATCAGCGCAACTTGGGGAAAGGAGGACAGGAGCCATGGACAGATAAAAGTAAGGAGAACTTTTTGGACACAGTGAGACTGTCAAGGAACAAAGAAAGAGAGGTTTAGTTGATGAAAGGGAAAGGAAAAAGGATACTTTCCGGTCTGCTTTCGCTTTTGACGATCCTGACTTCCGTGGTACAGCCGGTGGTTACTTATGCCGCAGAGCCGGAGCCGGCAGGATATGAAGCACAGTATCCGGCACTGGAGACGGTGCGGGAGTATCTGGATGCAGAAGAAGTGGTAACAGCGGAAGATTATGAAGTGGAAACAGGAAACAGTTTTGATGTGGAATCGGATTTTTCCGGCTTGGAAATCCATGATGAAAAAGTCCGGGTGACTTTCCATGAAGCAAAAAATGAAGCCGGGCAGGATTTTGACGGGAACCACGCAGATACTTACAAAGCGGTCTATTTTGTGGAGCCGTTAAGCGGCCATCCGTCTTACCATATCTGCAGAAACATTATTGTAAAAGAGCCGGTGGCGGAGAAACAGGCGGAGAGCCATGCAGACGGCAGTGGAACCGGCGGGGAGAGCGAAGAACCGGATAGTGAGGACGGGGACGCAGATCCACAGCCGCAGACAGAGATAGCAACGGAGGCAGTGACGGAGCCAGTGGAAGAAACCATGAAGGAAACGGAGACAGGACTGCCGGAGGGAACAGAAGTGTTGCCGGAGGACGCTCTGGATGCGGCGTTAGAGGAAACAGAAGATCAGAAAACAGTAGATGAAGAAAGCGGACTGACGCTGGGGGAAGTGCTTCTCCAGGCGGAGGATCAGGGCATTGATATTCAGGGACTGGAAAACGGTGAGAGCGTTACCTTTACGGCACAGGCTCCCATGGCACAGGCGGTCAGGGCGTCACAGTCTGTCACCATTACCCAGGGAAGCTATTATTACTATGCAGACTATGGGCTTGGCTCTTATGTGACAGCACCCTTTACCGTGTCTTTTGGGAACGTGACGGCGACAGCTTACTGTATCCAGCCGTCAAAACCGGGGCCGGGGAGCGGCACTTACCAGATCACAAAACTGGAAGGAAACCGGGAACTGGCAAAGGTGTGTTATTACGGAACGGAAGCGGCCGGATCAGCGTATTTCTTTAACCACTACCACACCGATTTTTCTGCCGGAAAAAGGTTTATTGTTACCCATCTGGCAGCTTCCTATGCGAATGGAAGCGTAGATGCCTTCTATGGAACCAACAGTACCGGGGAAGCGCTGGCAAAGGAACTTTATAACTATGCTGTGAGCCAGCCGGATATTCCGGATGTGGAGATGTCCTTTTCCAATGCTAATGTAAGTGCCTATGTGGACGGCGAACAGCAGAGGACAGAAGAAATCACGTTCAAGGCATCCAGCCAGCAGACGATTACCCTGGATCTGCCGGATGGGGTAAAACTCCATAACGTCAGTACCGGAAAAGCCAGTGCTGCGGGGGCAAATGTAACCATCTCCGGAGGCACCCGGTTTTACCTGACTGCCCCGCTGACACAGACGCAGGATGTGTCCGGTTCCTGGTCAGCAAAGATGCAGGGAAGTATCACCAAAGACTATTCTGCCTATAAGATTACGACAGGAAGTGACACACAGGATCTTGCACTGGTGTTTGGAGAAGGCGTAGAAGATGAGAAGTATGTGAGCCTTTCGGTGAAGTGGATTGAGCTGGCAAAGGTGGAAGTGATTAAGGTAGATTCTAAGCACTCGGACGCAAAGCTGGCTGGAGCTGTGTTTGGCATTTACAGCGATAAAGACTGTACAAAGCTGATCACGCAGATGCCGGCAACGGATAAAAACGGTTCTTCTGTAGCAGAAATCATTAAGGCGCAGAATACTGTGTACTTAAAAGAGATCACGGCTCCAACCGGATACCGCCTGAATACTTCTTCTTATAACGTGAACCTGGTGGCAAACCAGACGACTTCTGTTACAGTTCCAGATCAGGAGCAGCTTGGGGAACTGACCATCTATAAAGAAGGGGAAGTGCTGGCCGGAGCGGATATAATAGATGATGGTGTAACCTTCCGTTATGAAAGCCGCAGGCAGAAGGGCGCTGTGTATAACGTCTATGCGGGAGCAGATATTGTAACAGCCTATGGAGCGAAAGTCTACGGTAAAGGGGATCTGGTAAAAGCGAACCTGACTACAGATTCCGACGGATCCGCAGTGCTGAAAAACCTCCATCTTGGAACCTATGTCATTAAAGAAGTGCAGGCCCCGGAGAATTTCTATAATGCCGGGGAGGAAAAGACGGTAACACTGTCTTATGCCGGACAGAACGTGGAAACCGTATTCAGCGAGAGTACCTTCCATAATGACAGGCAGAAAGCGGAAGTTTCTGTATTAAAAAAGGACAAGGACACCT
>DWVA01000327.1 GCA_019120475.1 Candidatus Blautia intestinipullorum
CAGAAAAAACTTCTGCTGTTAAGAAAGCAGGAAGTGCAATTTCCACAGCACTGCACCGTGAGATCAGCAAAAATGAAGACGACAATGCGGCGGTAGAAGGTGCCCATAAGTTGGAAGAAGGCGGCGAAGGTGTTTACCGGCTGGAACAGAGAAGTGCCAGACGCAGGAAACAGAGGGCATCCAGAAAAAGAAGCAGACTTGAAAGACAGGCAGAGAAACAGACACAGGCGGCAGCCCGTCAGGAGCAGAAGAAACTGAAAAAACAGATTCAGAAGCAACAGATCAAATGGGATTATGCCAAAGCAAAGCGAAGTGAACAGACAGTAGGAACAGCTACAAAAGGTACGATTGATTATATCAAGAAGATTGGCGGCAAAGTCACCAACTTCTTTAAAGAAAATCGGAAGGTGTATATCAGTGTAGCAGCTCTGATCGGATTGATGTTTCTGATCATAACGAACGTCACGTCATGCTCTGCAGTGTTTTTACAAAATGTGATCACTTATACAGGAACCAGTTATCTGTCATCGGATCAGGCAATCCGGGAAGCGGAACTGTATTATACACAGTTGGAAGCTAATCTGCAGGAGCGGATCAACAACATGGAATCTGAAGAACCGGGACATGAGGAATACCGATATAACATCGGACCTATTGAGCATGATCCGTTTATCCTGATCAGTTATCTGTCAGCAAAGTATGAAGAATTTACCTTTGAACAGGTAAAGCCGGAACTGGATACTCTTTTTGCATTGCAGTATCAGTTAGAAACAGAAGCAGTCAATGAGACTGTGACAGAGACGGCAACGGTGAGGGTTGGAGAATCTTTGGGACAGGTTGTTACCAGTGGATATTGTAACTGTCCAATCTGTTGTGGTATTTGGAGCGGAGGACCGACTGCCAGTGGAGCATATCCAACAGCCAATCATACCTTAGCAGTAGATGCTTCCAATCCGTTTGTACCGATGGGAACAAAGGTAGTTATGAATGGTGTCGAATATACTGTAGAAGATACCGGAGCTTTCGCAAGATACGGGGTACAGTTTGACGTTTACTATGATAATCATGCGGCGGCATCCGCACATGGGCATCAGACATGGGAATGCTATCTGGCAGATGATAACGGAAGCAATGAAGTGGAAGTCACCAGGACAAGAGATGTAGATGTGCTGAATGTCACCTTAAATAGTGGAAACCTGATGTCAATCTGTCAGGACAGGCTGGGATTTTTCCAGAAAGAACTGTTCAGTGCCTATAACGATACAAAAGGTAATTTACAGATGTTTGCGACACCAGTTGATTTTAACTGGTATTCCAGTGTGACCAGCTATTATGGATATCGGATTCATCCAATATCAGGAGCAAATCAGTTACACAATGGTATGGATATCGGAGCACCGGAGGGAACAAAAGTAATGGCAGGGCTGACCGGAACGGTTACGACTTCTGCTTATAACGACAGCTATGGCAATTATGTTGTGATCAAGGACAGTAAAGGCTATGAACTGCGGTATGCACATTTAAGCAACCGGAGTGTATCTGCAGGAGCATCCGTCACGAAAGGTGATGAGATAGGTCTTGTAGGAAATACCGGAAATTCCACGGGAAGCCATCTTCACATTGAACTTCTGAAAAATGGAGAGCGGTTAAACCCGATCTTTTATCTGGAAACAGGAGAAGGGGCAGGATTTGGTGGCAATGAATATACCAGTGAAGCAGCACAGCGTTTGTTAAATGAAGCAGCGAGATATCTTGGAACACCATATGTGTGGGGTGGATATTCGCCAAGTGGATTTGACTGTTCTGGATTTGTAAGTTACTGCCTGACACATTCGGGTGTAAGGAATACAGGAAGATTAACGGCACAAGGATTGTATGACATTTGCACGCCGGTATCTCAGTCAGAAGCACAGCCAGGAGATTTGATCTTCTTTACTGGTACTTATGATGCAGGAGTTCCGGTAACGCATATTGGAATTTATGTGGGCAATGGTCAGATGATCCATTGTGGACATCCGGTTCAGTATACGTCCATCAACTCGCCATACTGGCAGAGCCATTTTTACGGATTTGGACGATGGTAAGGAAAAGGGTGGTGTAACAGCCGCCCGGAAAGGAGAAGTGATGAAAAGTCTTGAAAAAGCAATGGCAGATTATGAGAAAGCCAAGGAAAAGATGGAAGCATCCAAAGCAAGATATGAAGCAGATTTAAAGCGGTTCAAGGCTGCGGAGATTGCAAAAACAGAAGCTGAAAATCTGGAAATTGTAAGAATTATCCGTGCGATGGATATGAGTATTCCAGAGCTGGAAGCTTTCAAAAAGAGAATGAAAAATGAACTGCCCGGCAGGGTAGAAATACAGAAGGAGGAAACAAAAGCCGATGATGAATCTGGAAAAAATGAAACAGAAGAAGAGAACAATTACTAAAAGCAGGGTAAAAAAGAGCTTGCTTGCAGCAACGACATTTCTTTGCCTGACAACACCTTTGCTCCAAACACAGACTGCTTATGCAGCTGAGAATACCACACCTGCGATTACGATTGAAAAACCGGATGGCTGGAAACAGGGAGTAACAACCATTGCTGTTACGGTAGATGCCAGCCATATGCCGGAAGGTTTCTCGATAGCAAAGATTGAAGCAAAAGCAGGAAAAGATGGAAGCTGGCAGGATGTAACTGGAAGTGGAAGTATCACGATCACTGGAAATCAGACAGTGTACGTGCGTGTGACAGATGGTGAGGGGAAGGTTTATGAGCAGAATCGCTCTATTAAGTGTTATGACACGGAAAAGCCGACACTCTCTGCTTCCCTGACAGATGGTGTACTGACTATTCAGGGGAATGATACAGTATCCGGGATTACTGCAGTAACAGTCAATGGTACCACTTATACAGACTTGAAGGATGGAATGCTGAGAGTGCAATTGACACAGAAAGATTTTACTACAAAGCAGATTGAGATCACGGTAACGGACGGTGCTGGAAATACTTCTGAAAAGTATGTGTTACAGAATCCTTATTATGAATGGGCAAAGAAGCAGGCAGAGAAACAGAAAATTTCCAGTGACAGTAATGGTGCAATGACAACAACGACCAGTGCAGATGCAACTGGGACTGAGAAAACAACGACTTCACCACTTCCGCAGGATGCACAGGCTTCTGAGCCGACAGATGCAAAAGGAACCGTGGATGATCGGACAGTGACAGGTATTGAGGAACAGCTTAATAAAGAAGGCGAGACAGCAGATTCTGTTACTAAAACAGCTACGGAAGGAACAAAAGAGTTTTATACCATTTCAACTAAGAGTGGTAAGATTTTCTACTTGATCATCGACAATTCAAAATCTCAGGATAATGTGTATTTCCTTACCGAAGTCAGTGAGAAAGACCTGATGAACTTCACGCTTTCTGATTCCGTGACACTTCCGGAGGTAGATACTGTTTATGCAGAACCAGAAAAACAGGCTGAAGAAGAAAAACCGGAAACAACAGAGACAGCTGAGAAAGATAAGGTAGAGGATGACATTCAGATGCCAGAAGATAAAAGTCCATTTGGAACGTATCTTCTGATTGCGCTGGTAGCAGTCGGAGCTGCGGCAGGAGGTTATTACTTCAAAGTCTATAAACCAAAGCATGAATATGACGATGAGGATGAGATGGAAGAGGATGAAGATGAATCTGAAGATTCAGAGTCTGAAAAGCGGGAAGTAGACGATGCAGATGAGCAGGAAGAAAGTACAGAACCGGAAATCCTGAGAGATGAAGATTTTGATGATAAGGTGCTGGAAGATGAAGAAGAGGAGCAGGAATAAATGAAATTAGTGATTGCAGAAAAGCCATCGGTTGCGATGGCACTGGCTTCCGTGCTTGGAGCCAGAACAAGAAAAGATGGCTACGTGGAGGGAAACGGTTATATCGTTTCCTGGTGCGTAGGACATCTGGTTGGATTATGCGATGCATCGGAATACGATGAAAAATATAAAAAATGGAGATATGAAGATCTGCCGATTGTGCCGGAATGCTGGAGACACAAGGTTTTGGATGGAACAAAGAAGCAGTACGGAATCTTGAAAAAACTGATGAGAGATTCCAATGTAGATGAAGTGATTTGTGCTACTGATGCAGGACGTGAAGGAGAGTTAATCTTTCGTCTGGTGTATGAGCAGGCAGGATGCAAAAAGCCGATGAAGCGGCTCTGGATCTCTTCCATGGAGGAGCAGGCAATTAAAGATGGATTTGCGTCATTAAAAGACGGTTCGTGTTATGACAGTCTCTATCAGTCAGCACTTTGCAGGGCAAAGGCAGACTGGCTGGTGGGAATCAATGCGAGCCGTCTTTTTTCCGTTCTGTATAACCAGAATCTGAAAGTCGGAAGAGTGCAGACACCAACACTTGCCATGATCGTGGATCGAAATAAGAAGATCAAGGAATTTACCAAAGAAAAATATTATATGGCTCATATCAAGTTTGACGATATGGATGCAGTCACAGAGCATTTTCAGAAAAAAGAGGATGCAGATAAAGTGGCTGCGGACTGTCGGGAGCGTATGTGCGAAGTGGAAAAGGATGATGTGAAAGAGAAGACGGTACGCCCTCCAAAACTCTATGATCTGACCACTCTTCAGAGGGAAGCAAACAGAATGTTTGGCTATACCGCACAGCAGACGCTGGATGCCGTGCAGGAGATGTATGAGCAGAAGCTTGTCACTTATCCGAGAACAGACAGCCAGTATCTGACAGATGAGATGGGAGAAAGCACAGAAACTCTGATTCAGATGTTACTTGGGGAAATGCCTTATGCTGAAGGCCTGGAATATCAGCCAGACGTGAGTAAGTTATTAAATTCAAAGAAAGTATCTGATCACCATGCGATTATCCCAACCATGGAAGTAGCCAAAGCAGATATTGGTGAACTGAAAGAACGAAACCGTAAGATTTTGTATCTGATCAGTGCCAGGGTACTGACAGCAACCGCAGATCCTTATATTTATGAGAGCCATAAATGTCAGATTACCTGTAATTATCATACGTTTTATCTCACAGCAAAGAAAACAAAGCAGGAAGGATTCAAGGCGATCGAAAATAAATGGAAACAGTTCTTTGGCGTAAAGATTGAGAAAGAAGATCCGGAGCTGGATATCTGGGCAGGCAAGCATTACGGCCCTTGTGATTCTTTTGTATCGGAGCATTTTACACAGCCACCGAAACAATACACAGAAGATACCCTGCTTTCTGCAATGGAACGTGCAGGGAATGAAGAACTGACCGAAGATACAGAAAAGAAAGGACTTGGCACACCGGCAACAAGGGCAGCAATCATTGAAAAATTGATTCAGTCTGGTTTTGTGAAAAGGGAAAAGAAAAATCTGGTGCCGACAGATGATGGCAATGTACTGATTACGGTTCTGCCGGATGAGATTAAATCCCCGAAGATGACAGCAGAGTGGGAAATGGCATTGAATCACATTGCCCAGAATACAGAGACAGCAGATGAATTTCTAAATGGGATTACAGAGCTGATGCAGGAACTGGTTGCCAGATATCAGGGTATTTCAGAAGAAAAGAAAGGGCAGTTTCAGGGAAAAGCAAAAGGAGAAGTCATTGGCAAATGTCCCCGCTGTGGAGCAGATGTCAGGGAAGGAAAAGTAAACTTTTACTGTTCTGACCGGAACTGTGCTTTTACCTTGTGGAAGAATGATAAATTCCTTGCAAGCCAGGGGAAAAAGATGGATAAGGCGGCAGCAAAGAAGTTCCTGTCTAAAGGAAAAATCCATTATAAGGATCTGGTATCCAGAAAAACAGGGAGACAGTATGAAGCAACTGTGGAAATGGTTGATCCCGGCGAGGGAAATGTGCAGTTCAATCTGATTTTTCCACAACGATAAGTAGTGTATTGCAGGCAGTCTAAGGACTGTCTGTTTTATAAAAAAATAGTGGCTCTGAACAATTGCCACAAATATATGAAAGAGAGGACCTTAGCATGAAGAAAAAAGGTAATTTTAGAAAAGTAGTATCTGGCTTGCTGGCAGGCATGACAATGCTTAGTACCGTGTTATCTCCGATGACTGCATATGCAGCGGAGATCCAGCCAGAGAAAAAACCGCCACTTTATGAGGAAGTGAAAGACCTTCTGGATGAAGATGAGGTGGTGACTGCCAAAGATTATGAAATCGAAACAGGCAGTGTATTTGATGTGAAATCAGACTACACAGGACTGGAAATCAAGGATGATAACAAGGTCAAAGTCATATTTGAGGAAGCAAAGAACGACAAGAATGAGGATTTTACGACAGATCATGCGGACACTTACAAAGCGGTCTATTATGTGGAACCGGTAAATCAGGAGCATCCGAAGTACCAGATCAGCCGAAAGCTGATTGTGCGTGAGAAAGAAACAGAAGTGCAGACAGAAACTGCAGGGAGTGAAGCAGTAACCGAATCCGAAACAGCTGGCAGTGAACAGCAGACAGAAGAAGCGGAGGATTCAGAATCGGACTCGGAGATTACCGATATTGATGCTGATGAATTTGATGATTTAGTCGAGCAGGCACAGAATCAGGATACCTATGATGAAGAATCAGGGTTAGAACTTCATGATGTTTTGGAACAGGCAGGAGACGAAGGTGTGGATCTTGAATCTATGGAAGAGGGAGAGATTGCAACCTTTGAAGCAGTTTCGGCTTATTCAGCAAGAAGTACACAGCAGGTAACGATTGAAAAAGGACCTCTGTATAGATATGCAGATTACAATCTTGGAACCTATCTGACAGAGCCGTACTATATCAGCTACGGAAGCGTCAGAGCAACTGCGTATTGTGTACAGCCAGCAAAACCTGGACCAGGATCTGGAAATTATACAATCACAAAGATCGGGGACAATCAGGCGTTAGCTAAAGTATGTTATTACGGCACAGATGCCGCAGGGAGCGAAAGCTTTTTTGCGAATAAACACACGGATTTTTCAGAAGGAAAAAGATTCATCATTATTCACATGGCTGCATCATATGCCAACGGAAGCAGTGATGCCTTTTACGGAACCAATGCTACAGGAGAAATTTTGGCAAAAGAACTCTATAATTATTGTGTGAATAAGCCGGAAATACCAGACGTAGCGATGTCATTTTCAAAGCCGAATGTAAAAGCTTATGTAGATGGAAATGTTCAGAGAACGGAGAACATTAAGTTCAACGCATCTTCCCAGCAGAAAATCACAATGGACTTACCAAAGGGAGTGAAGCTCCATAATGTATCAACTGGAAATGTAAGTGCGGCAGGTGCAAGCGTAACAATTGGAGGAGGAACCACGTTTTATCTTTCAGCACCTCTGACACAGACAAAAGATGTAAGTGCTACTTTTTCTGCAAAAATGAAGGGAAGTATTACAAAAGATTATTCAGCATATAAATTGACGACGAATGCAAGTGTTCAGGATCTGGCATTTGTGTTTGGAGAAGGTGTCGCTGATGAAAAATATGTAAGCTTAAAGGTGTCCTGGATTGAACAGGCTACGATCGAAATCGTAAAGAAAGACGATACAGCGGATGTCAATCTTGCAGGTGCAGTGTTCGGTGTATACAGCGATGAGGTTTGTACAAAGCTGATCACTCAGATGCCGGCAACAGATAAGAATGGAAAATCTTCTGTTACAATCATCAAGACACAGGATACCGTTTATCTGAAAGAGATCACAGCACCACAGGGATATGTAGTAAATGCAACGGCAACAAATGTAAAACTGGTAGCAAGTAAGACTTTCTCTGTGACTGTAGAAAATAAAGAACAGCTTGCAGAGCTTACCATTTACAAAGAAGGACAGGTGCTTTCCGGAGCAGATGTCAGTGAAAATGGAACGGTATTTCAGTATGAAAACCGCAGACAGAAAAATGCAGTGTATAACGTGTATGCCGGGGCAGATATCGTAACTGCTTATGGCACAAAAGTGTACAGCAAAGGAGACCTGGTAAAAGAAAATCTGACAACAGGTGAGAATGGTTCTGTTACACTGAATAACCTGCATCTTGGAAGCTATGTGGTGAAAGAAGCAAAAGCACCGGACAATTTCTATAACGGCAGCGAAGAAAAGCCAGTGACTCTGACTTATGCCGGACAGAATAAAGAAGTTGTATTTGCAGATGTGACTTTTAACAACGAAAGACAGAAAGCAGATGTTTCCGTAGTAAAACAGGATAAAGATACAAAGAAACCACTGAATGGCGGTATTTTTGCTCTGTATGCATTCGATGATATTAGAAATGCAGACGGAACCGTTGTTGTGAAAAAAGGAACACTGATTGAGAAAGCAACTACTGGAGCAGATGGAACTGCAAAATTCACAGCAGATCTTCCGATTGGATATTCCTATTCCGTAAAAGAAGATCAGGCGCCGGAAGGCTATGTAAGAAATACAGAAGATGTGTATACGTTCAAGTTTTCTTACACCAATGATAAAGAAGCAACCGTATCATTTGCCCATACCTTCAGCAATGACCGTGTGACAGCAAAGATCAATTTATGCAAAGTTGATAAAGAAACAGGAAAAGCAGTACCACAGGGAGATGCCACACTGAAAGGTGCAGTTTATGGTCTGTATGCCCGTGAAGATATCGTGCATCCGGACGGAGCAACTGGAACTATTTATAAAGCAGGAGAACAGGTAGCATCTCTTACAACAGATGACAAAGGACAGTCTTCTGTAAAAGGTTTATATCTTGGCAAATATTATGTCAAAGAGATCACACCGCCGACCGGATACCTGGCAGATACAGAAGAGCATGATCTTGTGTGCAGTTATGAAGGCGATATGACAGCAGAAGTAAAAAGAGAGTGTACTTCCAGTGAGCAGGTCATCAAACAGCCATTTCAGATCATCAAAGCAGCCAACAATGGAAAGACCGATGCAGATCTGTTATCCGGAGCCGGATTTACAGTTTATCTGAAATCTTCCCTTACAAAGAAAGCAGATGGAAGCTATGATTTTGATTCTGCCAAACCAGTAGTGAGTGGAGAAAATGGAGCAACTGAGATTTTCACAGATGAAAAAGGGTATGCCTGCAGTATTCCATTACCATTTGGAAGCTATATCGTGCGTGAAACTACAACACCGCACAACTACAAGCCAGTCGATGATTTTGAAGTGAATATCACAGAACATCATCCAAACGAGCCACAGATCTGGCGAGTGCTTCTGGATGAAGAGTTTAAGGCAAAACTGAAAATCGTGAAAAAAGACGATGAAACAAAGAAATCTGTATTGATTGCCGGAACAGAATTTAAGGTATATGACCTGGATAACAAAAAGTATGTGGAACAGGTAACAACTTACCCAGTGACAACTACTCACAAGTCCTATTTTACGGATAGCCAGGGATATCTGATCATGCCGAAGAATCTGAAGATCGGACATTACCGGATTGAGGAAGTCAATGCACCGGAAGGGTACACAATCAATAAGAATTATGTAGAGATTGCGGTGGATGCAAACACAGCATACCAGATGGATTCTGAGAGCGGAGATGCCATTATTACGGTAGATTACGAGAACCATCCGGTAAAAGGAAAGCTGACGATCTATAAAAAAGGTGAGATGCTGACCGGATTTAAAAAGGATTTTGTTTATAAAGAAAGATACCTGAAGGGTGCATCATTTCATGTCTATGCAGCTGAAAATATCTATACACCGGATTATCAGAAAGATGAAAACGGAAACAGACAGATGCTCTATGCAAAAGATGCACTGGTAACAACGGTAACGACCGGGGAAGACGGAAAAGCAGTTGCTGATAACCTGCCGCTTGGTTCTTACTATGTGGTAGAAAAGATTGCACCGGAAGGATTTGTCCTGAACCATGACAGATCAGATGTTGCATTTGTCTATGCAGATCAGGATACACCTGTGATCGAACAGGAAGTGACTGTTGGTGATGACCGACAGAAAGTTGCAATCCAGGTAGAAAAACAGGATGCAGAGAATGGTACAACCGTAGCTGGAGCTGTCTTTGGTATCTATAACAAAGAAGATATCAAGGCAGATGGAAAGGTGATCGTAAAAGCAGAGACACTCTTACAGGAAATGACTTCTGATAATGATGGTCTTGCAGCATGTACGCTGGATCTGCCACTTGGACAGTATTATGTAAAAGAGTTAAAAGCACCGGCGGGATTTGTATCCTCTGATGAAGTTCTGAATCTGGATGCTTCTTACCAGGGACAGGATGTGAAGACAGTAAAACTGAAAACAGTGAAAAAGAACCAGCCGACAACAGTAGAAATCACGAAATCTGATGTAACAACAGGTGTGGAACTGGATGGGGCAAAACTCACCGTTCTTGATAAAGAAGGAAATGTTGCGGATCAGTGGACGTCTGTAAAAGATCAGCCACATGTGATCAAACGACTGACAGTTGGAGAGGAATACACCCTTCGTGAGGAAATAGCACCTTATGGATATCTGAAAGCAACGGATGTGAAGTTCATATTGGAAGATACCGCAGAGATTCAGAAAGTAGAGATGAAAGATGAAGTTCCGACAGGACTTCTGATCATCAACAAAAATGGAGAGTTTTTGGATAAAGTGACACTTCTGGACAATGTAAAAGGTACTGTGGAGCATCTCTTTGAATATGTAACCGGAAGTCTTACAGATGTAACTTTCGATGTTTTTGCTGCGGAAGATATCAAAGCGGCAGATGGTGTCAGCGAAGATTATTTCAAAGCAGATGAAAAAGTGGGAACCATTACCACGGATTCCAATGGTATTGCACAGATGGGAAATCTACCGGCTGGCAAGTACTATGTGAAGGAAGTAAAAACTGCCCATGGTTATGTGCTGGATAAAGAGCCGAGATATGTTGACCTTTCCTACCGTGATCAGGACACACCAGTCATCACTTATGATGAAAAATGGCAGAATGCCCGTCAGAAAGTAAAGGTTACGGTTCTGAAGAAAGAAAAAGATACAGACCGTGTCCTTGCAGGTGGTGTCTTCGGTCTTTATACCAGTGAAGATATCAAAAATGCAAAGGGCGAGGTACTTCTTGAGAAAGACAGTCTGATCGAGCAGCGGGTAACGGATGAAAAAGGACAGATTACTTTTACGGCAGATCTTCCGATAGACGGAAAATATTATGTGAAAGAGATCTTTGCACCGGATGGATTTGTTACAACAGAAGAAGTACAGGAATTTACCTTTGAATATGCCGGAGAAGACCAGACAGAAGTAAGCTACGACTTTACTTTTGAAAATCAGCCAACCACAGTGGAGCTGACCAAAACAGACCTGACAACAGGCAAAGAACTTCCAGGTGCACACCTGAAAGTGACGGATTCAGATGGCAATACAGTGGATGAATGGACTTCTACGGAAGAATCCCATGTGATCAAAGAACTGGTTGTTGGTAAGGAATACACCATGACAGAGACAAAACCGGCAGATGGATATGTCACTGCAGAAAGTATTACCTTTACAGTAGAGAATACACCAGAAATTCAGAAGCATGAGATGAAAGATGATGTGACAAAAGTGCAGATCAGTAAGACTGATATCACAGGAGAAACTGAGATTCCGGGTGCAAAACTGACGATTCTCGATAAGGATGATCAGGTAGTAGAGAGCTGGACTTCCACAGAGGAAGCACACTATATCGAAAAACTGCCAATCGGTAAATATACCTTACGTGAAGAGCAGGCACCGAAAGGATATCTTCTGACAGCCGATGTGACATTTGAGGTGAAAGATACCGGAGAAATCCAGAAAGTGGCTATGAAAGATGATACTGCAAAGGGAAAAGTAATTCTCAATAAGACAGATAAATCGTCAGGAGAACCGCTGAAAGGGGTAGAATTTGAACTCCGTGACAGCAAAGGAAAAGTTCTGGAAATCTTAAAGACAGATGCTGCCGGTCATGCAGAAAGTAAGCTGTATGAGATTGCCACATTTAAGAACGGCAAATATGATACCGAGATGAAGTATTATCTGGTGGAAACAAAGACACTGGACGGATACACACTGGATCAGACGAAGCATGAAGTGACATTTGCTTATGCAGATGACAGTACACCGGTCGTGGAAGTCACTTTCAATTTGACAAATGAGAAACCGGAAGTTCCAGAAACACCGAACACACCGGATACACCACAGTCCCATGAAGAGACAAAGGTATCAAATGCACCAAAAACAGGTGACAGCACGAATATCTGGCTGCCGATTCTGCTTCTGGTAATCTCCACAGGAGGTATGGCAGGACTTTATATCTGCAGAAAAAGGAAAAGCAAATAAGGAAACCAACGGTTATGATTGGGAGCTTCTATGTGAGGCTCCCTTTTTCATACAAAAAAATCACAGAAAGGAACAGAAAACTATGATGAAAACAATGGAAAAAAGACAGGAAGCACGAAAAAACCAGGAGAAAACTTTAAAGAGAATGATGGCTTATCAGAAAAAAGCCGAGCAGATGGTCAGCAGAAAAAGAATGAACCATCACATGATCAGAAAGGGGTAAAAGCGTATGATGAACAGAAAAGAATTTTATGAATATGTCAAAGACAATGTAAAGGAGTATCTGCCAGAGTCTTATAAGGACGCAGAAATTAAACTTCAGGAAGTAGAAAAAAACAATGGTTTGAAGCTGACAGGTATTACGATTCCAAATGGAAATCAGAGAATCGTACCGACAGTCTATCTGGATTCCCTCTACCAGGAATATATCAATGGGAAAGATGTAGACTCTTGTGTAGGGGATGTGGCAGATATGCGTATTGAAGCACAGGGAAAAGCAGAATTTTTTGATATGGGAGTTCCGGATATTCTGGATTATGAAAAGATGAAAAATAAGTTACAGGTAAGAATTTGTGACAAGGAATGGAATACCGATCGTCTGGCAGATAAGGTAGTCACAGAACACGGAGATTTTGCGGCTTATTATGCAGTAAACCTGGAGGAAAATGGAGAGGGAATCAGCAGTATTCCGGTAACAGTTTCTCTGATGAACGAATGGGGAGTATCTGTTGAACAGATTCAGGCAGATGCGATGATGGCAGATAAGAACAGAGGAGTGCAACTGGTGGATATGACACAGATTATCGAATCCATGATTTTTGGAGGAACACCGAAGAATCTTTTGAATGAAAAACTGGATATGGAAACCGTGGAGAATCCAATGTTCTGCCTTACCAATGAATCAAAGATGAATGGAGCTTCCCTATTACTGCAGGAAGATATTCGAAAACAGATTGGGGAATGCCTGGGAAGCGATTTCTTTGTTATTCCATCTTCCGTTCATGAAGTGCTGATTCTTCCTGATAATGGTATTTTTCAGGTTCCAGAATTAAATGCGATGGTACAGGAAGTCAATGAGACACAGGTGGAAAGACAGGAACAGCTTTCTGACAAGGTTCAGTTCTGTGATAAAAAGACCGCAGTAATGGAAAATGCTGAGCGCAGGGAAGCTCGTTTGGAGAAAGAAAAGGCAGCCGAGAAAGCGGAAGTAAAAGGTGGAATCCATGGAAGAATGGAGAAAGCTAAGGCAGAAATCAAGGCAAAAGAGGCAGACAAAGTGCCGAAGAATAAGTCAAAAGATCTTGCCGCAGCATTATAAAGAGAAACAAAGATGATTTTAAGGGGACTGTGTTAAGCAGTCCCTGATTTTATGAAAAGGAGTAGCGCATGGCAAATAAATTATATGCAATGGAACAGCTGACGGAAGAGGTGGCAAAAGATGTAGCTGCCAGTCCGCAGGAATGGATACGGTTCCTAAACACTGCATCCAGACTGTACAAATATACTTTTCCAGAACAGCTTTTAATTTATGCACAGCGACCGGAAGCAACTGCCGTAGCATCCATGGAAATCTGGAATCAGAAGATGTACCGCTGGATCAAAAAGGGATCCAAGGGGATTGCCTTGATTGACAATACTTCCGGACCGAAAACAAAACTTCGGTATGTATTTGATGTGCAGGACACTTATAAAGTGCGTAATCTTGGAAAGGATCCTCAGTTATGGAATCTTTCAGTGGAAGGAGAACAGCTGGTTGCAGATTATCTGCAGGAGCAATTATCACTGGAAGATACAGAAGGAGGACTTGCTGAAAGTCTGCATCAGGCTGCGAAGGAGAGTATGCAGGAATGGCTTCCAGATGCATTGGAAGAACTGAGACTGGACGTAACAGGGACATTTTTGGAAGAACTGGACGAACAGAATCAGGAAGTCGAATTTCGAGAACTGATGAAAAATAGTGTCTGGTATGTATTACTAAACCGGTGTGGGTTAGATGTACAGGAATATCTGGATGCAGAGGATTTTCGGCATATTACGGACTTCAATCAGCTGAAAATATTAGGACATCTGGGAAGTGCAGTCAACGAAATCAGCAGACCAGTCCTGATGCAGATTGGACGGTATGTGTTGAATGATCTGGAAAATGACCTGAAAACGGTTGCAAAAGAAAAAGAAGTAGTCTATAATGAATTTAACACGTTAATTCGTGAAAGCAAGGCAAATAACACAGAAAATAGAGAAGAAAATAAGGAGGAAACGGACTATGAGAGAGATCAGTTACAGCCAGAACGGAGAGTATCAGATTCCAGATATCAGCCTGGAAGAGACGAGAGGAACCATCGGGAAGTATGGAATGATGAGGAAAGAGTATCTGAGAAACCACAAGGTAGCCAGGTTCAACATTCTGACACTGCAGAACCGTCTGGACAGTCATCTGATGGAGATCGACAGCCAGGCAAGGCAGAGAGTAGACAACCTGATGAACGAACTTCTGGAGAAAGATCCGGCACCGGACAAGATGGCAGACACAATGGCATGGACCAGACACATGAACCAGATCAAAGCACAGGCAGAGGAAATGGTAATTCAGGAGATTATTTACAATTAAGCCTGTTCCCAACAGAAGAGGAACAGTTAGGAGAAATAAGGAAAGCGGCAGCTGCATTAGAACAGCCAGCCGCTTTTCTTATTTCTGATGAAGTGGTAGACGATATTCTCAGAACAGGAAGCGGACAGAAAAATACACTGTTTCACATTACTGCAAGATTGATTGAGGGTCTGGATAATGAAGAAATGCAAAGCTTCCTGAAAGATGAATATGGCACCGGAGGAAAAGGATTTACCATAGATAATCAGAAAATCAGTATCTGGTACGACAACGATGGTATCCGTATCCGGAGAGGTGACTCTGCAAGAAGAAACTTTGACCGTATCGTTACGTGGGAAGAAGCTGCTGACAGGATCCGGGATATGTATGAGGCGGGAAATTACGTTGATAATCTTATCTCCAATAATGCTATCGAGCAGGAACAGAAAGAAATGACAGATATTCTGGCACTCCATTTCCGTGATACGAGCAGAAACAGAGAAGAACGGTTGTCCTATTCTGACTGGCAGGACGTAGTGGGGGCAGCTTGGGCAGATCCGGAAGAAGCAGCTGCGACTGCCTATCGTTTTGAATGGCTTCAGGAAGATATGGAAAAGAATCCAGAAGATTACCATCGTTGGGAAATCCAGCATAATCCGGAATATTTCCAGCGTTATAAAGATCTCCAGAGGGAGCGTTCCTGGGTGGATCAGCAATTCAAGGTAGAGCGACCGGCACTATCCTTTATCACACAGGATGAAATTGATGCAGTATTAAGAAGAGGCGGCATTACTGCCGGAGGACGTAACCGGATTTACGAATATTTCATGGAGCACCATGATATGAAAGATGCAGCTGAGTTCCTGAAAAATGAATATGGAACAGGTGGTTCTTCACCCGGAATACCAGGAGCAGGTGCTTCTGACGCATCCCACGATGCAAAAGGATTAAAGCTTGAAAAAGGGAAGATTGGCAGCCCAGAGGTAGAGGTTTTATTAAAGTGGAATAAGGTTGCGGAACGTGTTCGCCAGTTAATCCGCACAGATGATTATTTGTCACCGGAAGAAATGGAAAAGTACGAAGAGCGACAGGAAGCACAAAGACTGGCAGACTTGGAAGAAGCACAGCAGATGTTAGGAGAACAGCTGGATCAGGATACTTTGACAGCGGAAGATATAACGGATCTGCGATTAGTTGATTCAGAATATATGTCCGGTACCAGAACAACAATCCATGATTTTGATTGCAAAGTTAAAGGAGAAGCGAATCGACTTCAATACACATTAGAATATCATGATGATGGAGAAGGTTTCACGATTCATACGGAAAAAGATGATATTTGGAATCGAATGTCAACACAAGAATTGGAACGTCTGGATGTAAAACTCGGACAAGAAGTACTTTATTATCATTATCACAACAAAACTGTAAATGCGGATACCTTAGATGCGTTACGGGAAATCAGGGAAGAAATTATGGAGGAAGAGTCCTCGTATTTTACTGCGATTTCTCAACGTGTGTGGACAGATTATGATAAAAAAGAAAAAGAATTATCGGGAGAAGCTGAGGTATCGGAAGAAAAAGAATCTTTGGAAGAGACTAACGTGACAGCAGAACAGATTCCAGCGACGAACTTCCACATCACAGATGATGAGCTTGGACAGGGTACAGCAAAAGAAAAGTTCCGTGCCAATATCATGGCAATCCAGTTGTTAAAGAAATGTGAGGATGAGAACCGCAATGCGACACCAGAGGAACAGGAAATCTTATCCCGATATGTTGGCTGGGGAGGTCTTTCTGATGCATTTGATGAGACAAAAGCTGCATGGGAGACAGAATGTCTGGAATTAAAGACGGTTCTTACACCAGAGGAATATGCTGCAGCCAGAGCTTCCACCTTAAATGCTCATTATACACAGCCGATTGTGATTGAAAGTATGTATCAGGTGTTGGAGAATCTGGGATTTACAAAAGGAAATATCCTGGAGCCGTCTATGGGAGTCGGGAACTTCTTTGGAATGCTTCCAGAGAATCTAAATCAGTCCAAACTCTATGGTGTGGAACTGGACAGTATCAGCGGTAGAATTGCAAAGCTACTCTATCCAGATGCCAATATTCAGATCAAAGGTTTTGAGAAGACAGATTATCCTAATGATTTTTTTGATGTGGCGATTGGAAATGTGCCATTTGGTGCATACAAGGTCAATGACCGTCAGTATGATCGCTACAATTTCATGATCCATGATTACTTTCTCGCCAAGACGATAGATCAGTTACGTCCAGGTGGTGTGGCGGCACTGATCACAACAAAGGGAACTATGGATAAGGCGTCACCGGAAGTCCGGAAATATCTGGCAGAGCGGGCAGATCTGTTGGGAGCAATCCGACTGCCGAACACAGCTTTTAAGGCAAATGCGGGAACAGAAGTCAGTGCTGATATCCTGTTTTTCCAGAAGAGGGAAAGCCTTACGAAAGAAATGCCGGAATGGATAAATCTGGATAGTGATGTCAATGGTATTACAGTCAATCAGTATTTTGTTCAGCATCCGGAAATGATTCTGGGTGAGATGAAAGAAGTGTCCGGTCCGTATGGTATGGAAACAACCTGTGCTCCAATGGAAGGAGCAGATTTGGAATTACAGTTACAAGAAGCTGTGAAACAAATTAAGGGAAGCATGGTACCGGCAGTAGATGTGGAAACAGAACTGGATGAGATGCCAGAGAGTATTCCGGCAGATCCGAATGTTAGAAATTACAGCTATACGGTGGTAGATGATCAGGTATATTATCGTGTCAACTCTTTGATGAATCAGGTGAAAATGCCTGCAGCCACTGCAGAACGTGTAAAAGGCATGGTTGCAATCCGTGATACCGTTCGTGAGCTGATCGCCATGCAGATGGAAGAATTTGTCACAGACGAAGAAATCCAAAAACAGCAGGAAAAACTGAATCAGGTGTATGATACCTACACAGCAAAGTATGGAGTTATTGGAAGTAATGCTAATAAACGGGCATTTTCTGATGACTCTTCTTATTGTCTGCTGTGTTCCCTGGAAGACTTGAATGAAGATGGAACATTGAAGCGGAAAGCGGACATGTTCACCAAACGAACCATCAAAAAGGCGGTTGCTGTGACAAGTGTGGAGACAGCCACAGAAGCACTTGCTCTGTCTTTAAATGAAAGGGCTAAAGTAGATCTCCCATATATGGCACAGCTGACCGGAAAGACCGAAGAGAAAATTATAGAAGAGCTGGTTGGAGTTATCTTCAAAAATCCACTGACAGACCAGTGGGAAAGCGGAGATGAATATCTCTCCGGAAATGTTAGGGATAAATTAAATACTGCGAGAACTTTTGCAGAGAATCATCCGGAATTCACATCGAATGTGCGTGCACTAGAGGCAGTTCAGCCGAGAGATCTGGAAGCATCGGAGATTGAAGTGCGTATTGGAGCTACCTGGATTGAACCTTCGGATTATCAGGATTTTATGCAAGAAACATTGCATACACCATGGTATCTGCTTCAGAAAGAAATACAGGTGAAATTCTCTGAGGTAAATGGTGAGTGGAGGATTACAGGAAAGAATGCCGACAGTCCAAGAAATGCGTTTGCCTATGCAACGTATGGAACTGAGAGAGCAAATGCCTATAAGATTCTGGAAGATACCCTGAACCTGAAAGATGTACGCATCTATGATAAGAGCGTCAATGAAAATGGTGATGAGATCCGTGTCCTCAATAAGAAAGAAACCATGCTGGCATCACAGAAGCAGGATGCCATGAAGGCAGCATTTAGGGACTGGATTTTTAAAGATCAGCAGAGGCGTGAACGTCTGGTAAAGGCGTACAATGAACGATTTAACAGCATCCGTCCCCGTGAATACGATGGCAGTCATTTGACTTTCCCAGGAATGAACCCAGAAATAGAGCTTCGTCCGCATCAGAAAAATGCAGTTGCACACCAGCTTTACGGAGACAATGTGCTTCTGGCACATGTAGTAGGAGCTGGGAAGACCTACGAAATGGTAGCGGCGGCAATGGAAAGTAAAAGACTGGGATTATCACAGAAGAATCTCTTTGTCGTGCCAAACCATTTGACGGAGCAGTGGGGTGCAGAATTCCTACAGTTATATCCGGGAGCTAATATCCTGGTTGCAACCAAGAAAGATTTTGAACCAGCAAACCGAAAAAAATTCTGTGCCAGAATTGCTATGGGGAATTATGATGCCATTATCATTGGACATTCCCAGTTTGAGCGTATTCCAATCTCTGATGAGAGGCAGGAAGCTATGCTGCGGAAACAGATTGATGATCTGGAAATGGCAATCCAGAGTGCAAGGTATGAACAGGACGGCGGGCGTTATACCGTCAAACAGATTGAAAAGACCAGAAAAACACTGCAGACAAGACTGGAGAAGCTGAATCAGAAAGAGAAAAAAGATCAGGTAGTTACTTTTGAAGAACTGGGGGTGGATCATTTGTATGTGGATGAAGCACACAGCTATAAAAATGCGTTTCTCTATACAAAAATGAGAAATGTAGCCGGGATTGCACAGAATGAAGCACAGAAATCCGCAGATATGTTCAATAAATGTCAGTATCTGGATGAGATTACCGGAGGGAAAGGCATTACCTTTGCTACGGGCACACCGATCAGCAACAGCATGACGGAATTATATGTTATGCAGCGGTATCTGCAGAACAGCAAATTACAAAATATGGGACTTGGATTGTTTGATTCCTGGGCTTCCACTTTTGGAGAAGTTGTCACGAGTATCGAACTTGCACCGGAAGGAACAGGTTATCGTGCAAAGTCCAGATTCGCACGGTTTTATAATATTCCGGAACTGATGAATATGTTCAAGGAGATTGCAGATATCAAGACTTCCGATCAGTTAAAGCTTCCTGTGCCGGAAGCGGAATATGAAACAGTGGTGCTGAAACCAACGGAACAACAGAAAGAAATCGTAGAAAGTCTGGGAGAACGTGCAGAAGTTGTCAGAAACGGCGGGGTAGATGCCTCGGTCGATAATATGCTAAAAATCACCAATGACGGAAGGAAGTTAGCATTGGATCAGCGTTTGGTGAATGAATTATTGCCAGATAATCCAGAAAGTAAAATATCAGTTTGTGCAGAGAAAAGCTATGAAATATGGAAAGACACAGCAGCACAGAAATCCGCACAGTTGATTTTCTGTGATTTGAGCACACCAAAAGGTGATGGCAGTTTCAATGTTTATGATGACTTGAAGCAAAAACTGATGGAGAAAGGTGTACCGGAAAAAGAGATTGCGTTTATTCATGATGCAAATACAGAAGCAAAAAAGACGGAGCTGTTTGGGAAAGTGAAATCCGGACAGGTTCGTTTTTTGATTGGCTCAACAGCAAAGATGGGTGCAGGAACCAATGTGCAGGATCGTCTGATTGCCCTGCATCATCTGGATATTGGATGGAAACCGTCTGACCTGGAACAGAGGGAAGGACGTATTATCCGTCAGGGAAACCATAATAAAAAGGTTCATATTTTCCGATATGTAACAGAATCCACATTTGATAGCTACATGTGGCAGCTGATCGAAAACAAACAGAAGTTCATTTCCCAGATTATGACCAGTAAAGCACCGGTCAGAAGCTGCGAAGATGTGGACGAAGCGGCACTGTCCTATGCAGAGGTCAAAGCACTGGCAACCGGAAATCCGGCAGTAAAGGAGAAGATGGCACTGGATGTGGATGTAGCAAAGTTGAAACTTTTAAAAGCGAACCACATGAATAACCAGTACCGACTGGAAGATGATATTGCAAGAAATTTTCCGCAACAGATTGCAAAACTGACAGAGATCATTGACAGCTACAAGGCAGACATCACGCACTTTTCTGAGCATAAAATCACAGATCCAGAGCAGTTTTCTATGGAAATCAGTGGCAAAGTGTTCACAGAAAAGAAAGAGGCAGGTATGGCACTTCTGGCGGTCTGCAAAGACATTAAGTCAGTAGATGCGGCTATGGACATCGGTAGCTATCAGGGATTTAATATGAGAATCCAATTCGACAGCTGGAGCAAAGAGTTTATCCTGTCTGTAAAGCATGAATCGGTAGCTAAAGTTCGGTTGGGAGCCGATGCTTTAGGAAATATCACTCGTATCAATAATCTTTTGGAAAGTTATCCGGAAAAACTGGCAGAAGCAGAACAACGGCTGGAAACGGTACAGGAGCAGATGGCAAATGCCAAAGAGGAAGTCGGGAAGCCATTTCCAAAAGAAGAGGAACTGAACCAAAAACTAGAGCGGTTGTCAGAATTAAATGCACTTCTCAATATGGATGAACGGGAAGATACAGAAGCGGATACGTCAGAATCAAAAGAGAAAGAAGAACGGCCGGCACGTGGTTCTATCCATGAAAAACTGCAGATTTATAAAGAAAAGAGTCAGCGGGAAAGTGAAACTGGAAAGGAAACCAGAAAACGGGACTTTGGTTTGGAATAAATAAACAGGAAAGATGGCATAATTTGGTAGAAGAAGGTTCTGCCGGTTATGCCATTTTTTAGAACACAGGAGGAATTTATATGGCAAGAAACAGGATAACGGGTAGAGAAACACAGAAAATGCAGGAATATACGCAGGAACAGATTAGTCAGGCAGAGCGTAGAGGCATAGAATTTCCAACAGATGTAAAAGAACAGATTTTTGAATATGCGAATCTGATCGGTGAGGAAGAGAAAGTTAGGACTCTGGTAAGAAATCTGGCAGATGCATTGAGTAAGGCAGATGAAGAAGGTGTAGAGGATCTACTGGATGATGCAAAAATGGATATTCAGGAACTGCCGGATCCAACCATAGGCAAGCTGGAATTACGTGATTATGGATATACGGCAGAAGACATGGTGCCGCTTAGAAAAGAAGCAGCCTTGGATTATCACAGAATGGGTTCTAAGATTTATTGCCTGGACAGCGATGGCGGTAAGGGTGAGTATGCAAGTAAAGAAATGATACAGGCATATGAAGGTCTGTTTGGAATGGAATCGCAGATGTGGGAACGGATAAAGGAGAATGACCTGGATTATGCAGATGAAGATCTTGGAGCAGTTCAGGAGCCTATGAGTGTCATTGAGCAGGAAGAAGCACTGAAATTATATGATGCCGGAGCAGATATCTATCTGATCACTAATTTTTCATCACCGATCTATGTCACAGAACGCATGGAAATCGAACGAGGACCGGAGCATTATCAGATGTCTATGACAGAACTGGAGCGTTTCCGTAACCTGGAATGGGAAATGCACAAATATCCGCAGATTCAGTCTTTAAAAGAGGCAAACCTGTTGTTAGGAACAAGGCGAACCTTTGGTATTTATCAGATCAAGGACGATTCACCAGGCGAAAACTATGCATTTATGAATATGCGCTTTATTGAAAGTCATGGTATGCAGATAAAAAAAGAAGATTATAAGCTGGTCTATGTTGGAGAATTACTGGGAAATACGTCACTGGATGATATTTTTGAAAGGTTCAACATTGACAGACCGGAAGACTTCCGGGGACATTCCCTGTCTGTCAGTGATATCGTAGTTCTGAATGATGGGGAAAAAGTAACATCTCATTTTGTAGACAGTATTAGCTTTGAACAGCTGGATTCTTTCCTGAATCTGGAAGAACAGGTTCTTAGTGAACTGGCATATGAGGTGGGAGAACGTTACTTTGCTATTCAGAGAACAGAAGAAGGATATGATTATTCCTTTTACGATGAAGATTTCCGCCTGATGGATGGTGGCGTCTATGAAAATGATGAAATTTCTATTGAAGAAGCGGCAGAGGAACTTCTGGAAGACGAAGGCTGGACTGAAGAACGCATCCGTGGGGATTATAATCAGTTGATGGAAAAAGTGGAAGAAATGGATGAGGTTGTAATGGCAGAGATTCAGAAAAGCCAGGGCGAATATAAGCCTTTGGCAAAGGTGGAGGAACTGGAAGAGGCGAATTATAACATGATTGATAACGTCTTCAACAATATGCCACCGAAGAAAGAGCCTTATCTGGAATACTTTGCCACAGAATGCGATGAGTTCCATGACATGGGAGCTTATGAAAAAAGTACCGATGTTAATCAGATAGCTGCAGTCTATGAAAAATATAGGGAGAATCCAGAAACAGCTTATTTGGGATGCTCAATGGGAATTATCTATCGTGATCCGGAAGACAGTTACTATGATGAAGCCGAATTTGCAATCGTAAAAGGAAATACAGTACTTGGAAATCTGATGGACGATGTTCGATTTTATGGAGAACTTGCACTGGTACGTGAAGGAATTGAGAAAATTCATGAAGCATTGCCGGAATATAAGTATGTACCGATGAGGGATGTTCGAGAAGCAATGTATCCAGAGAAGATGACAACAGAACAGCTGGCAGTGGCACTGGATGAGATTGCAGAAGCTTTTGATCCGTATGAGTATCGGGATAATGTGGAGCCGGGAGAAAATACGGTACAGGAAGTAATGCTGGATTTGCGAAGTGGAAATATTCATTCCTATATTTCGTATCTGAAGGATATTGTAGACGAAGAATGCGACCTGTCTGTTCGTGCAGGCGTATTAATGGAAAGACTGAAAGCCTATGAACCGGAGCTTCCAAAAGATATGGAACCGATGGTGTATGTGAATTATTGTGAGAAAAGTGAGCTGGAGAATCCAAGATGTCAAAAGTTATCTGATCTGAATTCAAAAACCGTAGAACAGGACAAAGCCTGGTATGCTGATCGTGATCCCAACACCAACGAACCAAAAACGACAGCACAGATGTTTTTTACAGTGTATTATGCTGAGAAGGGCGACAAGATGCTGCATCATTTTCAAGGTAAGATAGACATTGGTAGCGGAAATGGCGGCATCATCAGTCAATTAAAGATGCAGAATGAAATGAAGTTGACGGATGAAAGCTGGATCAGCTATCAGCAAGGAAAAGGCAATGAAGAATATCAGAAGTATATGGAAGATCTGACGGATATGCAGAATCATGTACTGCCGTATTTGCAGAGTTTTTGCAGTCTGGAAGAAAAAGGTGTGAAGGAGAGACGAGAACAGCAGGTAGCAGAGAAAAATGAGAGCAGAGAAGCTGTGCCAAGAGCTGGCGTTGAAATAAATACAGCAGTTAAGGACGCAGGGAAAGCTGAAAGAAAGGCAGTAGCACAGAAAAAGGCAATGCCAGGAAAAGAAAAGAAACCGTCAATCCATGAACGCTTGGAAATCAATAAGAGAATTATTCAGGAAAAACAGGGAAAAGATAAGCTGGAGAGAGGGGCTGATTTGGGTGTAAGATAAACAGCGGATATTAAGCTACTAATGAGGATGTGGGAAGTTGATTCCTACCTCCTTTTTAGTGCGTAAAGAACGATTGAATGTTATAATAAAAGCAGATTGGAGGAGAATTAATGCTAACCACACCATTAGGAGATATTGAAATATATGTAGATGACAACAAGGTTGAATATATGGAAAAGAATATTAGAGTGTCAGACAAATTATGCCCTGACGTTAGTGGGAGATATGCCATTAAAATTGATTTTATTCCAGATGGGAAAATACATACAATCTCTTGTAAAATAAAGGGACATGTTTCATCTAAAAAGGATGGAATAGAACCAGGAGAGCGCTTAGAATTGAAATCGTTTTACAAAGACAATACTAAATTGTCAATAGGTATGGAAGGCGAATCAGGATATTATGCGGATGGTATGTGTGTCTCAGATATATATGATTACGATAACGAGTATATGGAAGACGGTGTTTTATATTTGGTTATGAAAGAAACTAAGACAACAAAGTATGTGTTTGGTATTGCATGGATTGAAAATGTTACAACAGAAAACGACGTGCAGACATGGTATGGAGCGGATCCAACATTATTTTGACAAGGAAGAAGGATAATTGTTATGGGAAAACCATTTAAAGATAAATTGAAAAATGTAGGAGATTTTATTAGTGGAACTATTGCAGAGGTAGAAAAACAGGCAAAAGATAGTGAGGTGCTTGATAAGATTTCTAAGGGAACGAAAGATGGTCTTGTGTTCATATCAAACGGAGTAAAGGACGGAGCCGAAAAGATTACAAATGGAGCAAAAACAAGTGCTGATACGATAAAAAATGTGGTGGCTGAACATAAAAAACAGGGCTCACAAGACGATAACAAAGAAAAGCAGTGCAGCCTTGATGACCAACTTCATGACGCAGTAAATAGGTATAATGCGGCATATGCAGAGTTTGAGAATAACGGCTCAGCCATTCTTAGACAGCGGGAACGATCTGTGGATTTACTGGAAAATGTTGAAAACTTAATAAACAGTATCGCAAATCATCCAAAGAATTTTGATGCAGAATTCAAGGAGATCCAGCTTTATAAAAAAGAATTCAAAGATGTATGTGATTATGCAACACAAGAACTCGATGCGGCAAAGAAATCCATGGCAGGTGTAGGTGCAGGAGTAGCCGGAGGTATGGCTGTAGCCAGTTTGGCTCCGAGTGCAGCTATGTGGGTAGCAACTACATTTGGTACAGCTTCTACAGGAACTGCTATATCAACATTGTCAGGTGCAGCTGCTACTAATGCAGCTTTAGCATGGCTTGGAGGTGGTGCAGCCGCTGCTGGGGGAGGTGGAATGGCATCTGGAACTGCATTTTTGGCAATGGCCGGTCCAGTAGGCTGGACAATTGGAGGAGCTACATTATTAGCATCAATTGCTCTGTTTGCAAATAAAAAAATCAAACTTGGTAAAGAAAAGAAAGAAGAGATTGAGGCAATATTACACAATGTTGAATCAGTTAGTGAAGTTAACGTCAAAATGCAGTCATTATTAGATAAGACGGAAAAATTAAGAAGTATGTTGAATGATCAATACGGAAAATGTATGACTTACTATGGGAAGAACTTTATGGAAATAGCAGATGAAGGGCAAATATTATTGGGAACACTTGTGAACAATGCAAAATCTCTGGCAGCAACGCTTGGTGAAACTGTGGAGGAATAAAGTAAATGATAGAAGCTAAAAAGATTATTAAAAGTGGGCAAGAACAAGCTGTCGCTTCATGGATTAATTACCTGAATCAGGTGCGATTAGACAGATTGATGGAGGCATTGCAGAAAGAAGAATTAAATCTGAACGAAGCGATGTCTACCATTAGTGAAACACTTAAAACTATTAGCAGAGATATCGTGAATAATGGAAAAGGACGAGGCGGTCAATATGGAATGCACGGATTTATTGCTGAAGTTGCAGAATGTGGTATTGGAAATGCCAGAGAACAGATAGAAGGAAAAGCGCCAATATACGAATGGATTAATGATAATGGACCTGAAGATTTGAGAAGGGGAGCAACACTGATCCAGCAGAAATTTGTAAACGGAGGCGGACATTTATCACTACAGGCAATTCGTATGCATTTAAATGCTTATCCTGATTTCCTTGATAATGGCGGAGTATATCAGATTCCGGAAGACCATTACGAGAAAATCAAGTGGTTGCTTTCAATTTCAGAAAAAGAAGCAAATAAAATGCCGACTTCAACAGGTGATTTTTCTTTGAAACAGTGGAGAGAAGTGCATGAATTTTTTAAAAATGGCGATATTCCATTAGATAAAGTAGAACCGTCTAAATTAAAATATTCTGAAGTCCAGAAAGGTACATACGAACAGACTTTTTCAAAAGAAAAGAGTAGTTTAAGAAAACGAAATCAGGAAAGAAACGAACAGGCATATAATAAAAGTAAACCTACGTTATCTGAGGGAGCGAAAGCAACAGCAGCCGCAGCCGCAATTGAAGGTGCTATGGCATTGTGCATGGGAATAGCTGAAAAAAGAAAGTCTGGTAAGAAATTTAATGCTTTTGATGAGAATGATTGGAAAGAGATTGCAGCTACTACAGGAAAGGGAACCTTGAAAGGTGGTATACGAGGAGCATCTATTTATACATTGACAAATTTTACTGCAACTCCGGCAGCTGTAGCAAGCGCAATGGTAACAGCAATATTTGGTATTGCGGAACAGGCATATCAATTCAAGCAGGGAAATGTAAATGAACAGAGATTTATTGAGAATTCAGAAATGTTATGTTTAGATGCTTCAGTTAGTGCACTTTCTTCATTTGCAGGCCAGGTATTGATTCCGGTTCCTGTACTTGGTGCAGTGATTGGTAACACTGTAGGAACTATGATGTATCAGATTGCAAAAGATAATCTGTCAGCCAGAGAACAGAAGATATTTGAAGAATATGCAAAAGCAGTACGTCAGCTGGATGTTTCATTACAGGAGCAGTATCAGGAATTTGTTGATGAAATTGGTAAGGATACGAAAATGTTCATGGAATTATTAGACAGGGCATTTGCACCAGACATTCGTGTAGCTTTTGAAGGTTCTATTGATTTGGCAAAATCATGTGGAGTACCAGTAGATGAGATATTAGATAGTAAAGAAAAAATAGCATCGTTTTTTATGGATTGAAAGATGATGTGTTATAAATCACCCATCTATGATATTATGTAATTATTCAAAGAAGGGGTGGGTGAAATGCCAAAAGGAACAAATCAGAAATATAAATTATATCGTTTAGCTCAGATTATGCTAGAAAGAACGGATGATGAGCATTATATAACAATGTCAGAAATTAAGGAGGCTCTTGGAGAATATGATATTACTGCGGATAGGAAAAGTTTATACGCAGATCTAAAAGATTTGGAAGTTTTGGGTGTGGAAGTTGAAGGAGAACCGGTAAAGAACAAATATCATTATCATGTTGTGAGCCGTATGTTTGAATTACCGGAGTTAAAATTACTTGTCGATGCTATACAGTCATCTAAATTTATAACAGAGAAAAAATCCAATACATTAATTAAAAAGCTGGAAAAGTTGGTAAGCAAGTATGAAGCACAGAAATTACAGCGCCAAGTATATGTGTCTGGTCGAATAAAAACCATGAATGAAAGCATTTATTACACGGTTGACACAATACATAATGCCATTTCAGAAAACAAAAAGATTAAATTCCA
>DWVA01000328.1 GCA_019120475.1 Candidatus Blautia intestinipullorum
TATATATATTTATAGATTTTGTTTATAAATTGAAGTATAATAAAATTAACTTATGAAAGGAAAAATACATATATGGAAAAAATATATCTTGACCAGGCCAGCACCTCATTTCCAAAAGCTCCCGGCGTTGCAGAAACTGTCTGTCAGTATCTCAAGGGGCCTGCTGTCAATGTAAACCGCGGTGCCTACAGCGCCGCCTATTCTGTTGAAGAACAGATCTTCGAGACACGTGAACAGCTTCGCAGGCTGTTCCATTTTTCTTCCGGAAAGGGAAAAAATGTTATCTTCACCAAAAATATTACGGAAAGTCTGAATATACTTCTGAAGGGTATTCTGCATCCCGGCGATCATGTACTTGTCACATCCATGGAACACAACGCGGTCATGCGCCCCCTGGTACAGCTTCAGGAAAACGGAGTTGCATTTGACCGGATTCCCTGCCGTCCGGACGGAAGCCTGATGCTTGCTGAAGCGGAAAAGCTTCTGCGCCCGGAGACAAAGCTGCTTGTCTGTCTCCACGGATCCAATGTCTGCGGTACGCTTATGCCGGTCAGAGAAATCGGCTTATTCTGCCGCAGGCACAAAATCCTGTTCATCCTTGACGCGGCCCAGACAGCAGGAGTTTTTCCCATTGATATGGAAGAATTCCACATAGACGCTCTGGCTTTTACCGGACATAAAGGACTCCGCGGGCCTCAGGGCACAGGCGGGTTTCTGATCCGGGATGAGCTTGCCGCCTGTACAGTACCTCTGTTAAGCGGAGGAACAGGAAGCATTTCACATACAGAAGAGGTTCCTGCCTTCCTTCCTGACCGTTTTGAGCCTGGTACGCCAAACATTCCAGGAATCCTGGGGCTGCACGCAGCGCTTTCCTTCTTAGAAAAAAATTCTATGGAAGAAAATCTCCGGCACGAGATGGAGCTGACTGCATATTTCATAAACGGAATTCTCGATCTCGATCCTGAAGAAAAAGCCCTGAAGGTCATTGGTAAAAAGAATATTGATAACCGGTGCGCAGTGGTTTCTGTCCAGACTCCGGAAATTGATATGGCAAGGGCAGCCTTTGAGCTGGATTCGGAATACGGCATTATGACAAGAGTCGGACTTCACTGTGCTCCCAGCGCCCACAAAACCCTGGGTACTTATCCTGAGGGCACCATACGTTTTTCCTTTGGCCCGGAAAACACAAAAGAGGAACTGGATAAAGCTCTCTCTGCTCTGGCAAAAATCACCGGTCTGCATCATGGGGAGGGGATAAAGAATGGATTTTAAGCAGCTGGAAGCCTTTGTGGCAGTGGTGGACTACGGCAGCTTCTCTGAAGCTGCACGCCGTCTGTACCTGACTCAGCCCACGATCAGCGCCCACATCCGGGCGCTGGAGGAGGAGCTGCGCACAAAGCTGATCGTCAGGACTACAAAAAAAATTTCTGTCACAGCAAAAGGATATCAGCTTTATGACAGCGCTGTACGCATGCTGCATATCCGCAGCAATCTCCTGGAAGATTTTACAGAATCCGCCAAACGGATCATTGATCTGGGTGTCTCTACCATTCCATCTTCCTACCTGCTGCCGGAGCTTCTGGCCGAATTTGGAAAACTGTACCCCGATGTATATTTTCATTCTCTCCAGTCAGACAGCTCCGGCGCTATTGAAAGAGTTCTTGACGGAAGTGTGGATCTTAGTCTGGTAGGGCAGAATACAGGTGAAGAAACCTGCCGATTCATCCCCTTCTGTCAGGACAGCCTGGTTATCGCTGCTCCCGTATCCGGCCGATATCTGCAAATGGCGGAAAAAAAAGTTACCTTCCGGGATTTTATAAAAGATCCTATGATCATTCGGGAAAAAGGCTCGGGCACAAAAAAAGAAATGGATCTTTTTCTTGAAAAAATGGGAATCTCGCCTACGGAGCTTAACGTAATCGCAAGGATGAACGATCTGGAAAGCATCAAAAAATCCATTGTCAACGGACTGGGGATATCCATACTCTCCGCCCGTTCGGTCCTGGATCTGGAAAAAACAAAACAGATACTTCTTTTTCCTCTGGACAAGATGGAGCATACCCGGAACTTCTATATCGTATACAGCAAAAACCGGATTCTTAAGCCGCATGTCCGGCAGTTTATTCATTTTGTGCAGAAATTTTACCAGATACCATGATCTTTACCTTTTCAGCTTATATCCCCATCATGTACAGGGCCCGTCCCATAACAGGACAGATTTATTTCTTGATGGATCAGGAAGTCTAAATAAAAATCTTTCAAAACTGTTAGATTTCTGAAAGAGTCTGGAAAGCGTCCTGTGATAAGATAAAGAAAAATCTATAAACATGAGGATGCGGCTATGAGAGTATTAAAAACAACTGCTCTGAAGAAATATTATGGAAGCGGCCATAATCAGGTCAAAGCTCTTGACGGCGTAGATCTGGAGGTGGAAAAAGGAGAATTTGTGGCCATTGTGGGAACCTCCGGTTCCGGAAAGTCTACACTTTTGCATATGCTTGGCGGTCTGGATTATCCCACCTCCGGCAAGGTGGAAGTGGATGGAAGAGATATTTTCAGTCTGAAAAAGGATGCGCTCTGTATTTTCCGCAGAAGGAAGATCGGCTTTGTTTTCCAGAGCTATAATCTTGTACCTGTGCTGATTGTATACGAAAACATTGTTCTTCCTATTCAGCTTGACGGAGGAAACCCGGACGAGGTTTATATACAGAATGTGGTAAAACTCCTCGGACTGGAAGAAAAACTGAACAATCTTCCCTCTCAGCTCTCCAGCGGCCAGCAGCAGCGTGTAGCCATTGCCCGGGCTCTGGCCGCGAAACCTGCCATTCTTCTGGCCGATGAGCCAACAGGAAATCTGGATTCCGCCACCAGCCAGGATGTTCTGGAACTTCTGAAGGTTTCGGGAGAACGTTTTAGCCAGACCATTGTCATGATCACACATAATGAAGAAATAGCACAGCTTGCTGACCGGATCGTACGTATTGAAGACGGAAAGATCATCTCCGGCACCAGGAGAACTCCTGTCCAGACCTTGGCTGCCCGGAAAAAGTCCTCCGGCGGAGGCTTTCCGGAACAAAAAGGCAAAGGCGGTGCATATTATGGCTAAGGTAAAGAACCGGCAAATCGTCTCTAAAATCGCCATGCGCTCTATCGCATCGCGGAAAAGCCGGAATCTGATTGCAGTTCTGGCCATTGCACTGACCGCCCTTCTTTTTACCTCTCTGTTTACTATAGGAGGGAGCATCATTCAAAAAATGGAAGAGTCCACCATGCGTCAGGTAGGCACCAGTTACCACGCAGGATACAAATATCTCACCTGGGAACAGTATGAAAAATTGCAGAAAGACCCGGAGGTGCGGGATATCTCCTACAGAATCGCCGTGGCCTCCGCCGAAAATCCGGAGCTTCTGGAGGTTCCCACAGAGATTGGATATTATGAAGATAAAAATGAAGGCCATATGCCCAGGGAAAAATACGAAATCACCGCCAGCAGCCTGACTCTGGATGCACTTGGAATCCCCTGTGAATCCGGACAGAAAGTAACTCTCAGCTTTACTGTACGCGGAAAAAAATATCAACAGGAATTTATCCTTTCCGGATGGTATGAGGGCGATCCGATCATGGCTGTACAGCCCTTATGCGTCTCCAGAGAATATGCAGAGGAAGTAGCTCCCATGCCTTCCTATTCTTTTCAGGAGGGCGACGGCAGCACAAGTGATATCTCCGGAAGACTAATGGCAGAATTCAATTTCCGCAATTCCTTCAATGTTGAGGGAAAAATGGCACAGCTAACCGCCCGGCTGGGATTTGAAAATGTTCCCGATGGTGTCAACTGGGCTTATATGTCCAGCTCCTTTGACCCGCAGACGGCCGTTGGAATTCTGATTCTTCTGGCAATCATTATTCTGTCCGGCTATCTGATCATCTATAATTTTTTTTACATTAATGTATATGGAGATATCCGGTTCTACGGCCTTTTAAAAACCATTGGGACCACCGGCCGTCAGCTCCGCCGCATGGTGCGCCGTCAGGCATGGTTGCTGTCTCTGACCGGGATTCCCCTTGGACTGGTTCTTGGCTGGCTTGCAGGCAGACTTCTGCTCCCGCAGATTATAAAAAATCTGAATCTTTACGATACAGTAAATTACGATGCCTCGGCAAATCCCTGGATCTTTGCAGGAGCAGCCCTGTTTTCCCTGCTGACTGTCTATATCAGCTGTATTCGCCCCTGTCGTATTGCAGCCAGAGTTTCTCCTGTGGAAGCCGTCCGCTATACAGAAGGCCAGGAAAAAAGCAGTGTAAAACATCTAAAAAAACAACCAGCAAAAAAAGTCACTATGCGCACCTTTGCCGTAGCGAACATGAAACGGAACCGGAAAAGGCTGTAGTTGTAATCCTTTCCCTTTCCATGAGCCTGATACTTTTGAACAGCGTTTATACACTGGTAACCGGCTTCCGCATAGAACAATACATTTCCCGGCTGTCTATCAGTGATTTCTGCGTTACAGATGCCACGGTGGACAACACCTCTTCCGCTGTTCATAATACAGCAGATGTGCCCGAGGATTTTCTTAAAGATCTCAGATTACAGGCCAACGTGACAGAAACAGGAAATGTATACTTCCAGAGTCTGTGGCTTACTTTTACGGAAGATGAATATCAGCGGTTCCGGGAACGGATCTGGAGCAGGACAGAGGAACTGTTTGAAGAGTGGCTGAAAAGTATACCGGAAATAAAAGATGAGTTACAGCGCTATCAGGATAATCTCAGCGTTGACGGAAAGGTCTATGGAATTGAAAAACTGATCTTTCAAAATCTGGAATTAAACGAGGGCAGCCTTGACTGGGAAAAATTCCAGTCCGGCGATTACATTATTGTGAATTCCATGCAGTATCACGACAAAAAAGAGTCTGTAAACTTCTATGATGTGGGAGAGACAGTAACGCTCACCGACAGGAACGGAGAATCGAAAACCTATCAGGTGCTCGCCGTTGCCTCCATGCCCAGCGCCGCTGAATTTCAAAGTTATGGTCTGGTGGATCTGACCTATATTCTCCCTGTAGAGGAATTTAACTGGTACTGCGGACGGCAGCAGCCCATGAGAACTCTCTTTAACGTCAAAGATGGAACAGAAAAACAAATGGAAGAATGGCTTTCCCACGGTAGTGTAAAAAACTTTGTGGCTTTGGTAAAAAATGGCTC
>DWVA01000329.1 GCA_019120475.1 Candidatus Blautia intestinipullorum
GGTGTCCAGGGTTCGAACCCCTGAAGACGCACTAAAGGCACTGTTTTTGCGGACAATGTGATTGCCGTGGGGACGGTGTTTTTTTGTTGTGTAAAATAGGAAAATAAAAAACAGAGAATCAAGAAGGATAGTCAGAGTGTCCAATCCGGATTGTCTGATTCATAGGGATGATCCTTTTAAGAAGGATATACGCTGAGTGAGGATAATACGGAAAAACAAAAAAATTACACGGTTTGGAGTATGCAGGTCCTCTTGTGCATTAACGCTATCAACGCTATGGAAATAGAAAAAGATGGTAAAAAGAAGGAGGGCCGGACATTAGATGTCCGGCGAGTATGAAAAAGAAAAGTTTATGTAAAAAAGCATTTGCTTTATTTGCTTAATAATATACCGTTCATATGTGATAAAAGTGTGAGCAATACTTGAAAAAAGAGTGATAAAAGTATAAAAAACCTATAAAAATTTTCATTGTAAAAGTTTTGGCGCTCCTATATAATAATGAAGAAAAGAGATAGGAAATCTCCGCCTTTGAGCCTTTATGCGCGTTATCTGTTAGCTGACAGGCTATTTTGGATGGACCGCGATTTTTCAGGGCGATAGACGCAGGATTAAAAACAGATCTGTTTTCCGCGTCCTGGGGGATTTCCGCACCTGTATATTTTACAGATAGAAATATCCGTCTGTTTTGCAGGCGGCAGATAAAAGCCACAAAACTCTGAGGAGGAAAAAAATGAAGAGAGAAACAGTTGTTGTATTGGATTTTGGCGGTCAGTATAATCAGCTGATTGCACGCCGCGTAAGAGAATGCAATGTGTATTGTGAAATCTATTCCTACAAGACAGATATTGAAAAAATCAAGGAGATACAGCCAAAGGGAATTATTTTTACAGGCGGGCCCAACAGCGTATATCTGGAGGACTCCCCTGCGTATGCAAAGGAAATTTATGAACTTGGCATTCCGATCCTTGGAATCTGCTACGGTTCCCAGCTTATGATGCACCAACTGGGCGGAAAAGTAGAAAAGGCTCCGGTTCGTGAGTACGGCAGGATTGAGGTAAATGTGGACACATCATCCAAACTGTTTCAGGACGTATCGCCGAAAACAATCTGCTGGATGAGCCACAACGACTATATTGCAAAGGAGGCTCCCGGTTTCCGCGTGTCTGCCTGGACCAGTGACTGTCCGGTAGCCGCGGCCGAAAATCCGGAAAAAGGACTGTACGCGGTTCAGTTCCATCCGGAAGTGCTCCACACCCAGGAAGGAACAAAGATGCTTTCCAACTTTGTATATCATGTCTGCGGCTGTGCCGGGGACTGGAAGATGGACTCCTTTGTGGAAGAATCCATTAAATCCATCCGTGAAAAAGTAGGCAATGGAAAAGTGCTGTGCGCTCTTTCGGGAGGCGTAGATTCCTCAGTGGCGGCAGTTCTGCTGTCAAAAGCTGTAGGAAGCCAGCTTACCTGTGTATTTGTGGATCATGGTCTTCTTCGCAAAAATGAGGGAGACGAAGTAGAAGCGGTATTTGGCCCGGAAGGCCCTTATGATCTTAACTTTATCCGCGTCAACGCCCAGGAACGTTTCTATGAAAAACTGAAAGGCGTTGTGGAGCCGGAGCGCAAGAGAAAAATCATCGGCGAGGAATTTATCCGTGTATTTGAGGAGGAAGCAAAGAAAATCGGCGCCGTGGATTTCCTGGTTCAGGGAACCATTTACCCGGATGTTGTGGAAAGCGGCGTAGGCGGAGAATCCACAGTTATAAAGTCTCACCACAATGTGGGAGGACTTCCTGACTATGTTGATTTTAAGGAGATAATTGAACCTCTCCGAAACCTTTTCAAAGATGAAGTTCGTAAAGCCGGTCTGGAACTGGGTATTCCGGATTATCTGGTATTCCGTCAGCCGTTCCCGGGACCGGGACTTGGAATCCGCATTATTGGCGAGATCACAGCAGAAAAGGTGCAGATGGTTCAGGATGCCGATGCCATCTGGCGGGAAGAGATTGCAAAGGCAGGCTGGGATAAGAAGGTAAACCAGTATTTCGCAGCCCTTACAAACATGAAATCCGTTGGTGTTATGGGTGACGAAAGAACATATGATTATGCTATCGCGCTCCGCGCGGTAACAACCACAGACTTTATGACGGCCGAGAGCGCAGAGATTCCTTGGGAAGTGATCGGAAAGACCACCAGCAGAATCGTTAATGAAGTAAAGCATGTAAACAGAGTGCTTTATGATTGTACCGGAAAACCACCAGCAACGATTGAGTTCGAGTAGCTTGAAAAATCGCGGAAAAGCCCATAAATAAAGGCTTTGCGGGGTGTCGAAAAGACCAAATGGAGTGCAAATGGAGTTTAAAAATTATTTTTTTCTCTTGTTTATATTCCAGATTCACCTGCAAATTTCGTGAAATCGGTTATTCTCATAAAATAAAATTAGAGTAAATATGAAGAACAGTTTGTTTTGATTGAAGTGATTTTCGTCAAGGCAGACTGTTTTTTTGTTGCCTGCATTTAGAAAACAGATACCACAGAAAGGTTCTTTACTTTCGATGAGCTTAAACTCCATGACACAGTAATCACACTGATGGAGAATTAAAAAACAAGAAAATTTGATAAATTTCGGAAAATGATGTCCGATTTTGCATCTGCCAGTACAGAGTATATGAAGAGATAAATATTCAAAACACAGGAGGTACTGATTATGCAGAATAAATTATTTTTAAAGGCAGCCGATATATGTGAACTTCTGGAAGTAAAACAGACATCGGCTTATGAAATCATCGGAAATCTGAACAAGGAACTGGAAGAACAGGGCTACCTGACGCTTAGAGGAAAAGTTCCGACAAAGTATTTTGTGAAGCGTTTCTACGGAGTAGAAGATACTTGTGAGATTCCACAGGAAGAGGGAAAGGAATGGTTTCATGCGTAAGAGAAAAATGTATTTATCAGTGGAAGACATTGCAGAACTCTTTGGATTATCAGTTTCGTTTGCTTACCGGGTAGTGGAAAGAATGAATGCCGATCTGGCAAGCAAGAACTATTATGTGATTCTCGGTCGGGTGCCAACCCGCTATGTAGAGGACAAGATCTATGGTCTGGAACATGTTGAGCAGTATTTGAAGGAGGATAAAGCGGTATGAGTATGATGCAGGAAAAAATGTATATGGATGTGGATGATGTGTGTGCAATTCTTGGAGTTTCAAAAACTTATGCATATAGTCTGATGCGAGAATACAACAAAGAATTGAAGGCAAAAGGCTATATTGTAGTAGCTGGAAAAATCTCTACGAAATTCCTGGCAGAAAAGATTTATGGCATGAAAGTCGAGGATTAGCAATGGGGGTTTACAAAGAAGGAAAAAACTGGAAAGTACAGGTCTATTACAAAGACTGGCAGGGAAATCGGAAAAGAAAACAGAAAAGAGGATTCAGGACCAAGGGTGAAGCTAAGGAATGGGAAAGAGATTTCCTGCAACAGCAGAGCCAGGGTGTGGATATTGAATTTGGAAATTTTCTGGAGATTTATTACAAAGATATGGATGTCCGTCTCAGAGAAAACACTATGTACACGAAGCGATATATTATTGACCTGAAAATCAAGCCTTATTTTGAAAAGAAGATTCTCAGTGAAATTACGGTGGCAGACGTCCGTGCATGGCAGAATGAGTTGCTGACGTATAAGGATAAGAATGGAAAAGGATATTCTCCTACTTATCTGAAAACAGTGAACTGCCAGCTGACTGCAATCTTCAATTATGCAATGCGGTATTATAACCTGCAGGATAATCCCTGCAGGAAGGCAGGAGCGATTGGCAAGAGTAAAGGAGAACCGAAGGACTTCTGGATGCAGGAAGAGTTCAATGCTTTTCTGGAAACAGTAAGTGATAAGCCGGAGACAAGAATGGCGTTTCTTTTGTTGTACTGGACCGGAATGCGTATCGGTGAATTGCTTGCACTTACTTATAATGACATCAATCTTGAAGAGAAAACCATATCAATCAATAAATCTTATCAGAGACTGAAAGGAAAGGATATGATCACGCAGCCGAAAACTCCAAAGAGTATCCGTGTGATTACGATGCCGGATTTTCTTGCAGAGGAATTTAGGGAGTATTGCAGTCATTTGTATGGAATTATGAAAAAGGAAAGACTTTTTCGGTTTACCAAATCGCATATGGAACATTGTATGGCTACCGGAATCGAGCGGTCTGGTGTAAAGCGGATACGACTTCATGATCTCCGCCATTCCCATGCCAGTATGCTGGTTGATATGGGGGTGGCTCCATTGGAGATTGCAGAACGCCTTGGACATGAAAAGGTGGAAACCACGTTGAACACTTATTCACATCTGTATCCGTCTACACAGAGTAAATTAGCAGGTTTGCTAGATAAGAAACATGAGGAAGAGGAGGAATAAGCGATGGCTGGTGACAGACATGGAAAACACAACACAACGACCATTTCTTTTCGGGTGAATTCTTATGAAAAAGCAACAATTGAAGAACGAGTGAAAGTGAGCGGAATGAAAAAACAGGATTATATCGTCCGATCATGCATTTACAATCATGTATGTGTTGTTGGAAAGAAAGAAACAATTGAGATTATCCGGTCAGAAATGAAGGAAATGAGTTTGGTTTTGGAGGATGTGGCAAAAGATTTGAAGTCTGAAAAACCAGTTATTTCAGAACCGGTTCTTGATAGTATGACAGAACGGTATCTTGCATTTTTGGAAGCAGCATTATGGATGCTGAAAGGTTCAAGTTATTTATGGGAGGATAAAAAGGATGGAAGAGAAAGTAATGAAGGATTGTAAAGTGCTGGCATTGTGTTCACAAAAAGGCGGGGTTGGCAAGACAACAAGTTGCGTGAATCTGGCAGTCGGACTTGCAAAAGCAGGGAAGAAAGTGCTTGTGATTGACAATGATCCGCAGGGAAGTATGACAGCAAGTCTTGGGTATCATAACCCAGATGAATTACCAATCACACTGGCTACTATTCTGACAAAGATTGTAGAAGATGAACTATTTGAAAATACACTGGGAATTTTACATCACCAGGAAGGAATTGATTTGATTCCGGCAAACATCGAACTCTCTGGAATGGAAGTTTCACTTGTAAATAT